>CANPWQ010000041.1 GCA_947584965.1 Candidatus Gastranaerophilales bacterium
GTTATAGGAAATTCCTCGATTATCATTTTACGCAGAGTTGCAATAATATTTGCTTTTACATTATCATTTTTTTCTTCATTAACCGAAAATATATTATCCAAATATTCTTGAGGCAATTTATTTTCAAGATATTTATTAATTCTAATAATTAATTTTTTAAACAGCTTTGCTTCTTCGTCATTATATATAGATTTGTAATTTTTAATAATAAGTTTAAAGAAATGAAGTTCTTCCTCATTTAAATTTATTGTGAAAAGTGTATTTTTAAGAGAATAATTATTTTTAATTTTTTCAATATTAAAACCTGCCGCCTCCATTGTATTGAAATATTTAATAAAGGCTTCTTGGGTAAAAACAGAACCGACTTTTTTATCAGCCTTTAAAAATTCAATCATTTTATGCTTACTGATATCATCTTTCAGCATTAATTTTAAAATTTCCAAAATACGCAGGCTGGTATCATGTTTTGTTTCAGAACTTACCATTGAGCATACCCCGCTTTAATTTGTTTGATTTTATTAATCATTTTTTCTTTAAATGCTTCGGGGGAAATAATTTTCACATCACTGCCGAAGAGTAAAATCCTTTGAATAAACCAAAAATCATTTGTAACCGACGCTTTAACCGTAATATTTTCGTGAGTTTGCTCTATAATAGTTTCGTAGTCTTTTTTATTAAATGTAAATGCAGCTTCTCCCCAGATTTTATACACTACATCATAATAATTATCCTTATCTGTATAATCTGCAATACTTACTGATATTAACGATTTTATTTTTTCTAAGTTTAAGTAATTATTTACATTATATTTAAAAATATAACACCATAAATACAGATTTTCATTGTCATACTTTAATTTTTTATAAATAACGTCCAGTTCTTCTTCGCCGTTTTGGGGTGAAGCATATATCAATTTTAGTTTTTTACCCGCAAGATGAGGATTAGTTAAAGTGTTTAATACATATTTATCAATATTTATAAGAGGTCTTGTATATTGTTCATTTAACATTAGATTTTCATTAAATGTTAAAGCAAAAATTTTTTCATAAAATTCGTTCAATCGGATTATTTCATTCCAACTTATGTTTTCTGCAATTTTTTGACGTATTTTAAAAAGAATATTCATATCATCCTGTGATAAATTAAGTCCGAAAGGATGTGAAAGAATTTCATATTTATAATTATTTGATTGAGCAGGTCTTGATAATTTGCAGCCGGCTTTTTTCAGAGTATTTAATGTCACTCGTAAGGTATCTTTAGAAAGTGATTTGGATGTATATTTATTCTTTTCCAAAATACTGATAAGTTCATCAGTACTTCTGCCTTTTTCAAGTAAAAGTTTTAAAACAAATAAAGTTCTGTATCCCGTTAAACTAATCCAATTATTATCTTGAATTTCATTGATTTGCTTATTTAGTTCCATACTTTAATTTTAAATTAAAACGCGTTTTATGTATAAATACTTAACAAATATTTAAGGTCTGATATAATAGAAATCGGAGGGCATTTTATGGTCAAAGAATGGAATGAGTATTTCTTAGAAATAGCAAAAACATGCGCTTCCCGTTCAAATTGTTTGCGGGCTAACGTAGGCGCTGTAATTGTAGGTGAAGATAAAAAAATTAAAGCAACGGGGTATAACGGAACTCCGTCTAAGGTTATTTCCTGTTATGAACTCAAAAAATGTTACAGAATTGAAAATAATATCCAATCGGGAACAATGTATGAAACCTGCAGGAGCATTCACGCGGAGCAAAATGCCATAATTCAAGCGGGGCAAGACAGATGTCAAAATGCAACAATGTATATTTACGGACATAATTTTATCTGCATTCTATGCAAAAGATTTATCGTTCAAGCAGGCATAAAAGAAGTTTATTTGAGAAAAGACGACAATTCACCGATTGAACATATTTTTGTTGAAGATATAAGAAAAGAGCTGTCAGAGCAAATTTTAGTTTAAAACATTTCCTTTAAATACTTGCTGACAGTAAAATTTGCGCCCGTGGATGATTTAATATCTTCAATTGAGAACATGGGATTTATTTCAGTTAAAATTAATCCCTCGGAAGTCACTTGAAAAACAGCGCGTTCCGTTATAATCATATCAACTTCCCGATATGCGGTTAAAGGCAGAGTGCATTTTTTAACGATTTTAGGTGCGTCTTTTGCTGTGTGTGTCATAGCAACAATAACTTTTTTTGAACCTACAATTAAATCCATAGACCCGCCGATACCCGGTACAAATTTATTCGGGATTTGCCAACTGGCAATAGAGCCTTCTTCATCAACCTCAAGTGCGCCTAAAACGGTTGCGTCAATGTGACCTCCCCTCATTATGGTAAATGCCATTTGAGAATCATAAAAACAAGCACCGTTATTGACTTCTACACAAGTTCCGCCCGCATTAACTATTTTTTTATTGAAATTCGGGCCCTTTTGGTCGCGTCCGAGTCCTAATATCCCATTTTCTGATTGAATAATAACATGTTTGTTTTCATCAATATAATTAGCTGCCTCGGTAGGCAACCCAATTCCGAGAGTAACGATATCACCGTTTTTAAACTCTTTAGCTATTCTGCGGGCTATTATTTCCTTAATTTTATCCCTTGTTAAATCCTGATTAATTACTGCTGCCATAATTAACTCCCGCGTTTTACCACATAATCAATAAAAATCCCCGGTATTACAACTTCATCGGGATTTAAACACTCAACAACTTCATCCGCCTGTACTATAACTACATCCGCTGCCGTTGCCATGGAAGTGTTAAAATTCCTTGTTGTTCCCTCAAATTTAACATTTCCGTATCTGTCGACTTTTGTTCCGTAAATTATTGCAAAATCGGCGCCTAAAGGTTCTTCAAATATATATTTTTTACCTTTAATTTCAACAATATTTTTCCCCTCCTCAAGGATAGTACCTATACCCGTCGGAGTAAGCACACCGCCCAAGCCCGAGCCTTTTGCGTGGATTTTTTCAACCAATGTTCCCATAGGATAAAATTCAACTTCCACTTCACCCGAGTGCATTTTTTCGCCCACTTTCGGATTTGTTCCGATATGTGTTGTAATAACCTTTTTTACCGCTCCGCATTGAACCAATTTGCCCCTGTCCGTATCAGGAAAGGAAGTATCATTACAAATCATTGTCAGATTTTTTATTTCGGCGTTCACAAGCTCATTAATAATACAATCCGGAGCGCCGCAACTTAAAAACCCGCCCACCATTACCGTAGAGCCGTCTTTAATCTTTCCTGCCGCTTCTTTGGCTGTTATTATATCTTTCAAAAATTATTTCCCTTTTTCTTATAACAATAATATCATAAAAATCAATATTAATAAATCTTTATAATTTGAACAAAATATTAAAATAAATCTTACATGATTTTCAAATTATGGTATACTTTTTTAACCGGCATAATAATATGCGGGAAAAAGATTAGGGAGAAATGGGATGTTATCAGGTTCTGTAACGAACAAGATTGAATTCAAAGCCGGCAAATGGCAAAAAGAAATTGATGTAAGGGATTTTATACAAAATAATTATACGGAGTATAAAGGCAATTCAGATTTCCTTGCACCTGCAACCGAAGCTACAAAAAGATTATGGCAGGAATGCTGTGATTTATTGGAAGCTGAGAGAAAAAACGGCGGTGTTCTTGATATGGATACGGAAATTGTATCAACAATAACCTCGCACAATGCAGGTTACATAGATAAAGAACTTGAACAAATAGTTGGCTTGCAGACAGATAAACCGTTAAAACGATCGCTTCAACCGTTTGGCGGAATAAGAATGGCACAGGCTTCATGTCAATCATACGGTTATGAAGTTAATCCTAAAGTAACCGAAATATTTACGAAATATAGAAAAACACACAATCAAGGTGTTTTTGACGCATACACACCAGAAATGAAAGCAGCAAGACACTCTGCTATTATAACAGGGCTCCCCGACGCATACGGCAGAGGAAGAATAATAGGTGATTACAGACGTGTGGCTTTATATGGTATCGACAGACTTATTGAAGATAAACAGGAACAGTTTAAATCTTTAGAAGGCGAAATGACTCCCGAGCGCATTCAGCTTCGCGAAGAAATAACCGACCAAATCAGAGCCTTAAACGATATGAAAACTCTCGGCTCAATATACGGATATGATATTTCAAAACCGGCGCAAAACGCTAAAGAAGCTATACAATGGCTGTATTTCGGTTATTTATCCGCAGTAAAAGAGCAAAACGGCGCCGCAATGAGTATCGGCAGAACCTCTACTTTTATTGATATTTATATAGAACGCGACTTACAGGACGGAACATTAACCGAAGAACAAGCCCAAGAATTAATTGACCACTTTATAATGAAGTTAAGACTTGTAAAATTTGCGCGCACTCCCGAATACAATGAACTGTTTTCGGGCGACCCGACATGGGTAACAGAATCCATTGCAGGTATGGGAACAGACGGCAGAGCGTTGGTTACAAAAAATTCTTTCAGATATCTGCATACGTTGGAAAATCTTGGAAGCGCACCTGAACCAAATTTAACGGTTCTTTGGTCAACAAGACTTCCTCAAGGGTTTAAAGAATATTGCGCAAGAATTTCAATAAATACATCATCAATCCAATATGAAAATGATGACTTAATGAGCGTAGTTCATGGCGATGATTATGCAATTGCCTGCTGTGTTTCATCAATGGTTGTAGGTAAAGAAATGCAGTTTTTCGGCGCACGCGCTAATCTTGCAAAATGCTTATTATATGCAATAAACGGCGGTATTGATGAAAGACTAAAAGAACAAGTCGGACCGAAATATCAGCCTATAACATCAGAATATCTTGATTTTGATGAAGTTATGCAAAAATACGACGATATGATGGAATGGCTGGCAGGCTTATACGTCAATACTTTAAACATTATCCATTATATGCATGATAAATACTGCTACGAAAAAGCACAAATGGCACTTATGGACAGAGATGTAAAAAGGTACTTTGCAACGGGTATTGCAGGCTTATCCGTTGTTGCGGATTCACTTTCCGCTATTAAATATGCTAAAGTTAAAACAATACGTGATGAAAACGGAATTGTAGTTGATTATGAAACTGAGGGAGATTTCCCCAAATACGGCAACAATGATGACAGAGTTGATGAATTAGCGGTAAACCTTGTTAAATCATTTATGTCAAAAATAAGGAAACACTATACATACAGAAATTCAATACCGACAACATCAATATTAACAATAACATCAAACGTAGTATACGGGAAAAAGACAGGTAATACCCCTGACGGCAGAAAAGCCGGAGTTCCTTTAGCTCCGGGGGCTAATCCTATGCACGGCAGAGATACAAATGGGGCCTTAGCCTCACTTTCTTCCGTGGCAAAACTTCCTTTTGAAGATGCTCAAGACGGAATTTCAAATACTTTTTCCATTATTCCCGACGCACTCGGTAAAGATGAAGCATACACTGATGAACTCACCATTAATATGGATTTTGGCTGCTGCAAAACGATTATTGAATAATTAAGGAGATATTTATTATGGCTACAAAGCAGGAAGAAAATTTAATAAACTTACTTGACGGATATGTTGAAAAGGGCGGACACCACTTAAATGTTAATGTTTTTAACCGTGAAACATTAATTGACGCACAAAAACATCCCGAAAAATATCCGCAATTAACGGTCAGAGTATCGGGGTATGCCGTTAATTTCCATAAACTAACAAAAGAACAGCAGGATGACGTTATTTCAAGAACATTCCATTCTAAAATTGGATAAATTTGAAGAAGCAGGATTAAAATAAATCCTGCTTCTTTTTATATTAGTATATGGTATTTATTATGCTACACAATATAGTTTTTGAGGCTGAGAATCGTTATTTGACTTTATTTTTGGCGGGAGAACAGTGTCTATAAATGGAGTTTTTTGGGGAGGGAGAACAGTGTCTATAAATAAATTCGGCTTAACATCATATTCTTTACCGTCAATAACTACAACATCCTTTGTTTTATCACAAGCACTCATATCCGATACTTCTTTAACGGGATATTCTTTACCTTTAATAACCACAACATCTCTGTCAACAGGGGCTAATGTACTAACTCCCGGCTCATGATACGGTCTTCTTTGAACGGAATAAGGCTTTCCGTCAACAACCACATAATCTCTTTTAGCAAAATTTGAGCCTGTTAATGAATTTGAAACTGAATTAATCATACTTTACCTCCAACTAAATTAAGATTACTTACTTACCTATGTATTATTTAAAAAAATTTTTTTTTTATAAATTGACTATACAAAAATTTTTGTTTACAAAATTTAACGAATGAAATAAACAACATACTTTATAATAAAATTTATGGATAAACTTTTAGGAAACATTCATTCCATAGAAACATTCGGAACGGTAGACGGACCGGGAATAAGATTTGTTGTTTTTATGCAAGGGTGTCCAATGCGCTGTAAATACTGCCATAACCCCGATACTTGGGATACGGGGGTAAATCATAAAATGAGCATTGATGAAATATTATCAAAATATGACAGCGTAAAAGAATTTCTTAAAAATGGCGGACTTACCGTCTCGGGCGGTGAAGCGCTTTTGCAGATTGATTTTATAACCCAACTTTTTAAAAAGGCAAAAGAAAAAAACATTCATACCGCACTTGATACATCGGGGATATTATTTGATAACTCAAATAAATACGACGAACTTATAAAATATACAGACCTTATATTGCTTGATATTAAGCATATCAATGACAATGAACACAAAAAGCTCACGGGATTTTCAAATAATTCGGTTTTAAACTTTGCCCGTTACTTAGCCGAAAAAAACATTCCTGTGTGGATTAGACACGTTGTAGTCCCCGATATTACCTATAACGAGGAATATTTAAAAGAATTGGGCAAATTTATCGGGACACTTAAAAATGTAAAAATGCTTGAAGTATTGCCCTATCACGATATGGCAAAAGAAAAATACAAAAAACTCAACATCCCTTACGTGCTTGAAAACACACCTCCCACAACAAAAGAACAAGCTGTAAAAGCTAAAGAAATTATCCTGTCGGCTATAAACTCATAACCGATACAAATAATTATTATTTAAACAAATATTAAAGTATGTTTAATATGGATTGGTTTCACAGTTTAAATAAACCTTTTTTAGCACCGCCCGATTCGGTATTCATGCCTGTTTGGACGATACTTTATATAATGATTATTCTCTCTTTTATATTATTTATAAAAGGCGGGATGAATGAGAATAAAAAACGACCTCTTATTTTTTTCATAATTCAAATGTTATTAAACCTTGCGTGGATGCCTGTATTTTTCGGATTGAAAAGTATTTTAGGCGCATTGATTATTATCATATTTATGTGGATATTCCTTGTCTTAACGATAATAACTTTCTTTAGACATTCAAAATTAGCTTCATTTTTACTAATCCCATACTTATTATGGATAAGTTTTGCTTTCTACCTAAATTTAGGCTATTTTGTAATGAATTAAGACTTTTACAAAAATTTAACTCTAATTCTTATTTACAACAGTCCAATAAATCGTTATAAACATCTACCGTTTGAAAGCAAATAGGGAGCTTGCGTTTTAAAAGGCTTTTTATGGTGATTTTAAAACTTTTTAATAGTGCTTTATCAAGGTTATTTGTTTTATTTAAAGTCTTTTCGATTTTTTCTCTAAACTTTTCGTCGCGGGTTCTATGTTCAATTTTATCGGCAAGAAAAATAATTTTTTCAAAATCGCTCATGCCTTTTTTACCGATAGTATGCAATCTGATAGCGGAAAGTATTTCTTTATCCGTTACTCCCCAATCTTGTTCCGCCATAACGGCTCCGACAGGTGCATGCCATGTTTTAGGACTGATTTTCTCACATTCTTCAAAAGTATCTATATATTTTTTTAATTCTTCATTAGGCAAACACTTGGCGCAGTCGTGCAATAGTCCTGCTATTTGTGCTTTTTCTTCGTCACAATTAAATCTTTTTGCAAGTTCAACCGCCATTTCCATTGTTCCGATTGAATGCCAATATCTCTCCTCGCTTAAGCAGGATTTCAGTTTCTCTTTTATTTCTTCAATACTATATTTTGTATACATTATTTTCTTTTATATATTTTGCAACGCTCAATGGTACTATATCACAAATATCAATACCTTGCGCAATTTTTTCTCTTATTTCGCTCGAGGAAATATCAACAAAGGTTTTATCCGTCAGCGTATAATTATAACCCTGTTCTTTTAACTTTAAATACGGTGTTTCATCAAAATTTTCTTCCCTTTTAAAGAGTATAAAATTAACCAGTTTTTTCAATTTATTTGTTTCATACCAAGAAGGCAGATAAATAAATGCATCTGTGCCTATTATAAAGTTGATTTTTTCTTTCGGTTTTAATATTTCATACAACTGCACTATTGTATCATAGGAATATGACGGCTTATTTCGGGTATATTCAATAGCCGAAACATCTAAAAAAGGATACTCTTTAACCGCAAGTTCTACCATATTAAGCCTGTGCATTGCATTTTCAACGTCAAAATCTTTTAAATCCTTATGAGGAGGCTTAAATGCAGGAATAAATACAATTTGTTCAAAGTGGAATTTATCATGAACATATTTTGCGACCTCAATATGTGCATTATGAACAGGATTAAAGCTCCCCGGATAAATGCAGACACTCATGGTTATATCGCCTGTTTTGAAAAATGAAACTGCTCAATAACAGATAAAATTTTATTTAAAAAGATTTTATAATTTGCTCTATCTGCCTCTCCCGATAAAACTATATCTGCAATATCACGGCACGGACGAATATAAATATCCGCTTTATTTGAAGCATTTTCATATATAGCGTGAGCGCTATCACCAAGTCCGCGTTCATTTGCACGGATAAAAAATCTTTTTTTCTGAACTTCTTTTTCTATGTCAACGTATATTTTAAAATCAAACGCGCCGCATATTTCGTCGGTTAAAGTAAATAACCCCTCTGATATTATTATTTTAGCGGGGAATGCGGGAGTGCAATTATCTGTTCTTATTGTAGTTCCTGACATATCGTATTTAGGAAGCATAACGGTATTTCCGTTTAACAATTCTTTAATGTGCTTACACATTAAATTTAGTTCTAAAGCCTGAGGAACGTCAAAATCGTAATTTTTGGCAAATTCAGCCATACCGCCCGCTTTTTTTACTTCTTCCGAGCGGTCATAATAATAATCATCCGTATTAACTCTTGTTATAACTCTTTCAAGTTCAAAGACTTGAGCAAATAATTCAACGGTATCAATAATATCCAAAGTTATCGTGGATTTTCCGCTTGCAGTTTCACCTGCTATTCCGATTGAAGCAGGACGGTTTATTTCTCCCGATATAAATTTTGCCATTTTTCTTACCGCTTGAGGATTATAAGCAATCAAAACAGAGTTTTGCGAAAACATCTCTTCTTCAAATATCCTTTGAAGTTTATTTTCTGCCTGCTGCGCTATTGTAATAGGGGAAGAAATATACTTATTATCAAATTCGGCTTTATTTTTTATTTCGGAGGCGAGTGCACTTATCACGATTTTTTCCTTTTTATTAAAAATTTTTATTTTAATATATCAAAACAAAATCTTAAACAAAATATTTTTATGCAATTTGTTAAGATTATCATATCAAAATTTACAAAACTAAAATTGACTTGGATATATAAAATAATTATCATATAATTAAGGATATGCGGAGAACATTAATATGCGTATGGTAGATAAATTAAAATTATTTGAACGTCAGCTTGTTTTTATGAAATGGGGAAACTCTGAAAGCTACGGTAAAATTAATTATGTCGGCATTGATTTTATAGAGTTTGAAATTTTTGATACCGATGAACTTGAATATACGGATAAATTATTAATTAATGCCCAGCTTATACTTGAAGTTGTAATAAAAGGCTCCGATATAGCAAGGATACTTGCCGAATACTCCGCAACACTCCCCGAGCATAATAAAGACAATGTTTAAGGCTGCTCTTTAAAATTCGGAAACATATTTAAAGTTCCGTCATCATTTCGCCAGTTAAACCAGCCTACTTTGGCATGCTTTGTCATATCATTAACGGATGCTAACAGCCAATTGCCTCTTATTACCGTAAATGTTACATATTTAGGATAGCTTAATTCGTCAATAATTTGAGAAGATTTATCTTCTTTTGAATAAAGCACCTTTTCATCTTTGGTTAAATCGTTAAAAAATCTTATTCCGTATTTTTTCCCGTAACGATAAAATAATTGGCGGTATGTCATAAAATCATCTTTATTTTCATTGTAAATCCAGCCGGTTTCACCTGTTTCCTGATTTAAAAATACGCAGTACCAGTCATTTCCCGGATTTAAATCCACGGCAAGCAATGCTACATTATTTGACGGAACATAAGCTATATAAGATACTTTTCTCATATCAACCGTATTAACAATGGCTGATTTACCCAGATTTTCATAATTTACTTCGCGGATGACTTTAGACTCAAAATAAGGATACTGATACACGGTATAATTTTTTGGTACATTAATTACACCAATACCGTAATATTTAACGCTTTTTGTACTTAACGGAATAATATCAGCCCAAACAGGCAATATAAAACATCCGAATACAAAGAATAAAACAAATATAATAAACTTTTTCATACTCACATTATAGCAAAGGTTTGAAGAATGTCTATTGAAAATTATTCATTCTTTATACTAAGACTGATACGTCTGTCATCGGGGTTAAATTTCAAAATTGTAGTTTGAATTTTATCACCGACTTTTAAAACGGTATTATTTTGATTTTGATATTCCGTTAATTCGTTATTGGGCAGTAAAGCCTCAACCCCAGGAAATACCTCGACGAAAGCGCCAAAATGCTTAATTCTGGTAATGGTTCCCTCTAACTTATCGCCGTCTTTAATTTTATCTTTAGCTTCAAGCCAAGGGTCTTTTTCCAGATTTTTTAAGCTCAGGCTGATTCTCTGTTTATCATGGTCAATAACAATAACCTCAACATTAACCGTTTCGCCGACCTTTAAAATATCTGAAGGATGATCAACCCAGCGCCAAGATATTTGTGAAAGCGGAAGCAGTGCATCTATTCCGCCGATATCTATAAATGCACCGAAATCGGTAATTCTGACAACTTCACCGCTAATAACCTGACCAACTTCAATATTGGAAAATAAATCTTTAACATTTTCATCTTTATCTTCAGCATAAACTTTTTTATTGGAAAGTATAAAGTTCCCCTGTTGTATATCCATAGTCAAAATTTTAAGTTCTAAAACATCTCCGACCTGACATTCCGTAGCTTTAGCTTTTAAATGACTTGACGGAACAAATCCTCTGCACCCCTTAACATCAACTAACAGACCGCCTTTAACTATGGAAACAACCGTTCCTTCAACAACAGCATCTTCTTCTTTTAGTTTTTCAAGTTCACGCCAATTATACGCCATTGCAACCTTTTTATAAGAGAGCATGAAGCGGCCGTCCTCATCTTCTTCACGTATTATTAGGAATTCATATTCTTCATTTTTCTTTAAAGTTTCTTCTAATGACACGGATTTATCAATGATTGCTTCTTTTACAGGCACATACCCTGCTGTTTTTGCGCCTATATCTACAATAACACCCGTAGAATCATAGGAACAAACAATACCTTTTACCAAATCACCTTTTGTAAAACTGTAATCATAGTTGCTTAGTAACGCTTCAAATTCTTCATCCGAACAATTTTCACTAATCATGTTGTCTCTCTCACCTCTGTATTGCAATTGCTACCTTTTGAAGCATATTATACATCTAACTCCAGAGATTGTAAAGACTTACACCAATTTAGCACCATAATCCTTTATGTCATAGGGTTTTATAGCATATAATCCGCGTATAACCCATAAGCAATATTATTTTTCAATTTGTTTAACGCTCTTGCTTCCGTTTGTCTGATACATTCTTTTGTAACCCCATAGAGCCTGCCGATTTCTTCCAATGTTTGTCTTTCTCCGCCCTCCAGTCCAAATCTTAAGGTTATTACTTTTTGTTCACGCTCTTTAAGACTGCTTAATAATTTTACTATTTCTTTTTTTATGGAATTATATTCTACCTCTTTACTTACACAGCTTTTTTCATCTTCTATTATATCCGCTAATTTAACCTCTGAGCCGTTATTTAATTCATAATCACCCTCTAATGACAGTGATTTTTTATATGCGTTTAAGTAATTATTAATTTTCCCGCTGTCTATATTCATTTTTTTAGCTATATCTTCTGTTTTTACCTCCGAGATACCGGAATTTTCCATTTCTGATTTGATTTTTGAATATTTTGAAAGAGTTTCTTGGATATATACAGGGATTTTAACACAGTGCGACTGCTCTGATATTGCTTTAAACATTGCTTGTTTTACCCACCAAGCTGCATAAGTCGCAAATCTGTAACCGAATTTCCAGTTAAATTTATCAACTGCTGCCATTAACCCGATATTTCCCTCTTGAATTAAGTCGCTCATCGGGATTTTACTTGAATGTATTACTTTTCTTGCTATTGTAATAACTAATTTTAAATTAGCTTCAATAAGTTTTTGTTTTGATTTAATATCTCCGTTTTGCGCTTTTCTTGCCAGCTCTTGTTCTTCTTCCGCCGTAAGACTGTTATATTTTGATATCTCTTTTACATATTCTTTTAACTTTTCATCGCTATAAACCGTATTTGCGGTATTTAATTCTGCAATACTGTCAGTTACATAATTTAAAGCCATAATATAACTCCTAACTATCTGTTTTTAATACACACACAATTTTTCGCGCGCTATCGCACGCAGACCATTCCTATATATCAGGGAAAAGAACCTAAGGATTTAGTTACTGCCCAAAATTTTAAATATATCTTTTGTATATCTTTAATATATCACTTTGCATATATAAAATCAATACTATTATGAAGTTTTGTTAAGTTAAAATTCAAATTTGAATAATTTTTGTAATATTGCTTAACATGCAGATTGTATTGTAAAATGATTTTATGCTGATTGAGGGGATATGCTCTAAAAAAAGGACTGATTTTTTATTAAATAAATGCCGTGAAATATACGAAAGTGGTAGTACGGACGGCATAATTCTTGTTATTGTTTTAAATTCCTATAAAAGAGCTTGCTTTATTAAAGAGTTAAAAACAATTCTGCCCTATTTTGATGAAAAAAAAATAAAAGTATTAACATTTGCAGGGCTTTGCTACAATACTTTTCTTGATAACAGCGAATATATAGCAAAGTTAACCAAAAATCCCGAAAAAGATTATAAGGCAAACTTGTGCGGGCTTGAGGTATCGCAGTATATTTTTAAGCAATGTATAAAAGAAGCGGATTTCAGCGATTATATTTCCAAAGTAAACCTGCTTCATCAATTGTTCAGACGTTATTCTTTAATAGTGCAAAATTGTTTAACTCCCAAGGAAATAGTAAACAGAGCCCGAATTTTAAATGAAAGTTTTTATAAGGAAGCTCAAAAAGCTATTGATGAATACAAAATTAAGACAATTGAGTTAAAAAGTTTTGATTATTTAAGACAAATAGCGATTTTGCCCTCTATTTACAATAATACCGACTATTTTAAAAACATCCGTTATTTGATAATTGATGACGCGGATGAATATTCTTACGCTTTTTGGCAGTTTGTTAACGCAATAATGCCAAGTATTAAAGACTTTTATATAGCTTACGACAAAGACGGAAGTTCAAGGTGCGGTTATTTATGTGCTTATAAATCTGCTATTGATGAATTTAAAAAGAAATATAATCCCGAGATTATTCAAATTAAGGATACAGCCCCATTTATAAAAACTGCTCAAGAATTTTTTAATAATATGAAAGAGGGTAAAAAAACACAGCTTAGTAATATCAAGATAAATTCACTTTTAAGACGCTTAGAGATGATAAATAAAATGACGAATGATGTAAAACATCTTATAAATACAGGCGTTAACCCATCCGATATTATAATTATCACTCCCTTAATTGATGATATTTTAAAAGATACAATTAATTCAAAAACGGATATTAATTATACTCTTTTATCGGGAAGCGGAAAATTAAGCGAAAATACGGAAATAAAATTTATAATCTCTGTTTTAAAAACGGCAAATAATATTGAATTAAAGGATTATGAATTAAAAAATCTGCTTATAAATTTATTAAAAATTCCTTATAAAAAGGTTATTGAAATCATAAGAAATTACGGAAAAAATAAAGAATTAACGGAATTTGAATTTAATAATGAAATTTATAATACAAAATACCAAAAACTTATCAGTATAATAAACTCGCTAAAAGCAAGCAGAGGAAGTATAAGCGGACAAATAAAAATAATATATGAAAATCTCATTAAAAGTGAAGAATTTGACGACAAAAATTATGAATTTTTATATAAAGAAGCTCAAAGTTTTGAAACTGCTTTTAATGATAATTCTATAAGAATAGCACAAGATTTTATTATACAAACCGAAAACAGCATAATAAGCGAAAATCCGATAGACGCTGTTAACATAAAAAAAGGCTGTATTATAGTTACGACGCCTCAAAAGGCAATTGATTTATCACTTGAGCGAAAATACCAATTGTGGCTTGATATTTCATCAAGCGAATGGCTGAAAGAAGATACGGGGACAATTTATAATTCTTGGGTATTCGGCAGGGATTGGGAAAAAAGCGAATATACGCTTGAGGATAATATAAATTTAACACGCGATAAAAGTGCAAGAATAATAAGAAAATTAATGCTCCTTGCGAAAGGAGAAATAACAATGTATTCAAGCCTTTATGATTCAATCGGAAACGAAAATTATGCGGGGCTGACTGAGTTTATTGAAGCAAATTCAGGTAATAATAAGCAGAACTTTAACATATTACCGAGAGACGACCAAAAAGGTGTCTTAGACTATAAAAACGGAGCCTTAGGGATAATGGCGGTGCCGGGAGCCGGGAAAACCACCATTTTGCTTTTATTAATAATAAAAATGATACAAAAAGGGATAAAGGGCGAGAATATATTTGTATTGACATATATGGAGTCGGCAGCTAAAAATTTTAAAGAAAAAATTAAAAACGCGCTGCCTGATTGTACTAATCTTCCCAATATTTCAACAATCCATGGACTTGCTTTAAGAATAATTAAAGAAAACGGAAATTA
>CANPWQ010000042.1 GCA_947584965.1 Candidatus Gastranaerophilales bacterium
GAATTGGCAAAACTTTATTCTGTATGCCATATAGCTTTTATAGGCGGCAGTTTTTCATCCACGGGCGGTCATAATCCTTTGGAAGCAAATATCTGGAGTAAGCCTGTTATATCAGGTCCTTGTATATTTAATTTTAAAGACGTTTATAAAATTACAACAGAAAAAAAATGTGCGGTTATTGTTAATAATCAGCAGGAATTTAATGATGAATTACTGTCATTTTATGACAATATAAATAAGTATAATGAATTTTCAAATAATGCAAAAGCAGTATTTGATGAGAATAAGGGCGCAATTAATTACATTCTGGAGCGCATTTAACCTTGTTTTTCAAAGAATGTAATTGAATATGGTGCAAGTGAAATATAGGAAAATTGCTCGCAGGTTTGTTCATTTAAAAAATTTCCGCTTCCCGCATATTTTTTGTCGTCGGAATTTAAAATTTCTCGCCACTGCCCTTTGGGAAACATAATTCCGTGAGATTTATTAAACTCATTTTGAGAAAAATTAGAAACGGAAAATATTTCATTATATATTTTTCGGCAATAAATTGCGTGAATATCAGCCTGCTCTTGAACAATTGTTTTTTCAATATGCCCCGAAGAAAGCGCAATATTATTTTCGCAAAGTAAATTTAAGTCAGATATATAATTTTCCATTGCAAGATTAAGATATAAATATTTTTCACACGGTTTAACACAAAACAGTTTTGAATCCATAAATGCCTCAAGCCCCGGTTCATAGCCTTTTTCGCGCAGGCATGGCTCGGGACCGGTTGAGAATTTTCTAAAGAATTTAAAATAAGATATATCAGCAGCTTCATCACCTTGAAAAATCATTTTCGGACCGGGAATTGAATATACTTTACCTGTTGTCAATTTTTGCATTGAATACGCTTTTAAATAAGCATTTCTAACTTCATCAACGGTAAAATATTTTTCAAGAGAAAGGGACTTATAGAAATTAATTCGCTCATCATCGCTCATACGTTCAAGTTCACCTTTCACAAGCATTTCAAGCACTTTATGAGCCGCATGAGCTGCCAGCTTACACTTAATTGTATGGCAGCAATCACAAACACAATCGTTTAAATTTAATTCTTTAGCAACTATTTTTGAAATAAGTCGAGTTCCGTCAACATTACCTATTTCATCATGACTCATGGGATATTTAACTCTTGACTGCGCGTCACGCAAGGAATAATCAAAATCACACAAGTTCTTTTCCCTGCAATCCCAAAAACCTAAAACAGATGAGGCAATTTGTTTGTGAAAGGGAAAATCCCACTCGCTGTCAAACCCTAAATTTGCAAGCGATACACTGTTATTTTTTATTCTGTTTATAAATTTTTCATGATTTAGTTCATTTTCTTCAGCTTCATCCGTATCAAAAGGTCTTGTAACCCTAACATCATTGTCGCGCCCGTCCTCGGCTATTAAAAACGCATTGGGGGCATGATAGTTAATTTCTGCAGCCATTTGTTTCATTGTGTAATCACTGCACATGAATTTTGTCATATCAACTCTTAGTCCGTCGCAATGATAGTTTATTATCCAATTCAATGCCGCACCGACAATAAAATCGCGTGTATGCAGGCTGTTTTCATCCTTCTCATAATTAAATTTATAACCAAAACAGTTATCACCCTCAATATACGGACCGGTTTTATGAAGCTGCGCTATATCGGGACCTAAATGGTTTGGCACAATATCCATTATTACATTTAAATCAAGGCTATGAGCATAATCTATTAACGATTTTAAATCATCGGGTGTTCCGTATGTATGATTTGGCGCATATTTATCAACACCGTCATACCCCCAGTTAAATGAATATGTATTTTCAACGGGCATGATTTCAATTGCATTAAAATGAAGTTCTTTCGCTATATGATACAATTTTTCTTTTGCGGAGTTAAATGTTCCCTCATCGGTAAAAGTACCGATATGAATTTCATAAATTCTAAGTGCGCTCACAGGCAAAAGTTTATTCGTCATATTTGACTGACGGCTTATCCTTTTATCATTCTCATCACACATCCAAACTTTATCAGTCCAATTAAAAAGTGAATGATTATACAGCCTCGACCATTTAAAATAAGCATCCTGATACATTGAACACGGGTCTTTTACCGGTATATCTTCACCATTGCGGGATATGATATATCTGTATCTGTCATAATTTTGAACAATACCTTTTTCTATCTCTAATTGCCAAACACCAAAGCCCATATTATTCATATCAAACGAAATTATATTTTTATTATGAGGTTTCAACTCAACCTTAACATTTTTCACGTCAGGGAATGTAAATAATCTGAATACAACCCCGCCTTCATCCGTAAAATAAGCACCAAAATACTTAGTCCACGTGTCAAATACACACGGGCTTTTTATTCTGTTTACATTTTTTATATTATTATTCGGCATTTTACCTCTTACTTTAGTATTCTACATTTTTTTATTTTTGTCTATAATTACATTATGCAAATTTATGACGATTTAGTATATATCAAAAATTCATCAATTGCACTTGGATTTTTTGACGGAGTACACCTTGGACATAAGGTTGTATTAAAAAATGCAATTCATATTGCGCAAAAATCAAGCTGTCAGTCTGTCGTAATTACATTTAAAGAACATCCGCTTAATTATTTAACTAATGCCGTTGTTCCTCAAATACTCACTCTGAACGAAAAACTTGAAATGCTTGAATTAACAGGCATAGATAATGTTATATTACTCGATTTTAACAAATATTCACACATAAAAGCCGATAATTACTTAAAAGATGTTCTGATAAAATATTTTTCACCGATTGCAATAACAACAGGATTTAATCATAGTTTCGGGTTTAATAAAGAGGGTGACAGCAAATTTTTAAACGCTCATAAAGAAATATACGGATATAAATATTTTGAGGTACCGCCTTTTGTTGTTGATGAAACTATTGTAAGCTGCTCCGCTATCAGAAATAAAATACAATTAGGTGATTTCCCTAACGTGTCTAAAATGCTCGGATATAATTATTTTATACGTGGAACGGTTATTCACGGTGAACATATTGCTTCAAAATTAGGGTTTCCGAGTGCTAATATTCATTATGATAATGAAAAAATAAGTATTCCTCACGGTGTATATTACGTTAAAGTCTGCATAGAGGGAAAAGAATATAACGGAATTTTAAATTACGGCTATGCGCCGACAATGAAAAATGAACAAAAACTTAAAACAGAAGTTCATATACTCGATTTTAACGAAAATATTTACGGCAAAAAAATTCAAATATCATTTATTACAAAAATAAGAAATCAAAATAAATTTGAAAATATTGAAAAATTACAAGCTCAAATTAAAAGAGATATTGCTTTTGCACAAATTTATCAATATTTTTTACACGGGAATTTTAACATCGCATGTAAAAGATTTCACAACTGACTTTATTATTTTTTTTCATTATTGTAAAATCAGTATATAAAAAATTTCAAGGAGAAAAAATGGCAAATATTATAGAGGGAATGCTTACAACAGGCAATGAAAAGTACTGTATAGTAATAGCAAGGTTTAATGAATTTATCGGCTCAAAATTATTATCAGGTGCCATAGATGAATTAACACGCCACGGGGTAAAACAGGATAATATAGATGTAATATGGGTTCCCGGTGCATTTGAAATTCCGTTAATTGCTAAAAAAGCGGTTAAGACAGGAAAATATGCTGCCATTATTACTCTTGGTGCCGTTATAAAAGGTTCTACCTCTCATTATGATTATGTTTGTGCTGAAGTTTCAAAAGGAGTTGCAGCTGTTGCTCTTGATACTTGTACTCCCATAATCTTTGGAGTTTTAACATGTGATAATATTGAGCAGGCTATTGAAAGAGCAGGAACCAAGGCAGGAAATAAAGGTGCTGACGCTGCTAAATCCGCTATTGAAATGGCAAATTTGACTGCTAAATTATAATTTATATTATACTTTTCAATTCAACTTTTACATCATTATTGTTGATGTTACCTTTTAAATTAACTCTAAATGCACGCTCATCTTTAGGGTCTGACACAATTTTAGGCACGGATTTTAACTCATCAATATACATATCTTTTGTTTTTTCAGGTCTGAATACAACTTTAACTATCCATGATAGCGGAATAAATAATATCTTTATACCTTTTTGTGCTGAATAGTTATATTTACCGTATAACTTTAACTCGGCATCTTGCATTTTAATATTATATTTTCCCTCGATAAATAATGCTAAATACTTTTGGCTTGAAGTTAACTTAATATTATTCATATCGTAATTATCAATATCAAAACTTCCCTCAATATTTGAGCTTAATGCTTTAGATTTTGTTATATCAACATTTATTATGTCTTTTACTTTAATTTTTATGGGGCGTTTTATTTTTTTTGATTTTTTAATCATAAATTCCGTGCTGCCCAGCTTTAATAAATAACCGTCATTAATTTTAAATTGTGCATGTGCTTTTATATCATCAAAATTATTTTTTGCTTCCGCATGAACTTTAGCATAAGCAAAGCCATGGATTTGATTTGAAAGCCCGAATAATTTTGAGGCGACTATATCAGAATTAATATTATCGGCAGTACAATCTATTATGGATGACTCATTGTTAAAATTGTATCTGCCTGACGCTGATATATTTCCGTTAGCAAAATTAACGGGGAGCATAGAAAAATTAAATATTCCTTTTTTTAAACTGCCCTGTAATATGACATTTTTTAAAGTAAGGCTCTTTCTTGAAATACGCCCGAGATTAACTTTCCAATTATCTATATCAATTTTTATATCTTCAACCTGCTCCGCTATATCAATATTTATTGACTGTTGTTTATTCTTCTTACTGCTTTTTATGATTAATTCATCAATAAATAAATCCATATTATAAATATGAACTCTGTCATTAAAATCATTTAATGCAGAAACTTCCCAGTGAAAATCAGAATCATCATAACTTCCTGAGGCCGTAATTTTAATTAATTTTTCATCAGCATTAATATGCGAATTTTTTATAATAAAATTTTGGTATCTTGAATTTTTTAAACTGAAATCACCTGTCAATTGATTTTTTTTAGCGTCATAATAAACATCCCCGTCAAACTCACCGCTCTCTACATATTTACCGAATGAACCCGTAACGGAAACAGGCGCATATCCGTTTGTTTTACAGTTTAAATTTTGCAGTGCAAATGCAGAATTTTCTTTTTTAAATAATCCGTTTCCCGTTAAAATTTTATTAATCTTTGCTCCGTTTGTAGTAGAATAGTCATATTCCGTAACCGTAATTGTATCAGCATCTTTTAAAGTCCTTACAAATAAACGCCTGTTTTTATCTTTCATACCCAAATATGCGTCTTTATAATATATATCAGAACCTTTATTCAGCTTTAATAAATAATTGACATTAACCTTTTTATTTTTGACAAAATAATTAACCGAAGTTTGCGCAGTATTCGCTATTTTAAAATCGGGCATATAGGTTTTTACAAATTTATTATTAAGATTTGCTCTTACAATGCCGCTGACAGTCTGGCTTGGTTTAGCAAGATTATTTAATTGAAAACTTGAATATAATTTTTCCCCGCCGATTGTTCCGTAAGAACGAGATTCTATGTGCCTGCCGTTAAAGTAAAACACGGCATTATCAAAAACTATCGGAACATTATATAATAATGACACCGCCGATAATTTTTCCGCACGGCAAACACCGTATATTCCCGAGTTTTTAAATACCAAATCAATATCGGCAGTTCCGGAAAAATCCTTAAAGTTTTCAATAAAGACCTTGTCTTTCTTTTTCAATTTTTGAAAATATAACAAAGTCGCTTCAAGCTCTTTTATCGGAATTGACTCACCGCTTATTTTTACTTTGGCATTTTTGTTTAAGTTCCATATTTTTCCGCATAAATTTAACTCGGAGCCTCGCCAATATATTTTTAAAATATACGATAAATCCGCATTTGTATTTAATTTTATTTTATCGGGGATAATAAAAGAATACTCCTCACCTTTTTCAATAACACGTTTTTCAAGATACTCGTGAAACTTTTTAGAATTGACAGCCTCCGGCAGTATAAATAGGTATGCTAAATAACTAATCAGCATTATAAAAATAAAAAAAGCAAATAAAAAAACGAATATCTTTTTTAACACTATCATATTATTATGATACCTTGAAAACCGTAAAAATTAAACGGGAGTTAAATAACCCCCGTTCAAATATTAAACCTCAATATATTCTTTCAATTTCTTACTGCGATTAGGATGTCTTAATTTTCTTAAAGCCTTAGCTTCAATTTGTCTGATACGTTCTCTTGTAACTCCGAACAGTTGTCCGACTTCTTCTAATGTTCTTTGTCTGCCGTCATCCATACCGAATCTTAATCTTAAAACATCACGCTCACGAGGAGATAAGCCGCTTAATACTTCCGCTAAATCTTCTCTTAATAATTCTTGAGCAACAGTTTTAACGGGAGCATCAGCATCTTTATCTTCTATAAAATCACCCAGTCTTGAATCTTCTTCTTTTCCTATCGGAGTTTCCAAAGACAGGGGTTCTTGAGCAACTTTTACAATTTCTCTTAATTTTGAAACTGAAATATTCATTTCAACCGCAAGTTCTTCTTCCGTAGGTTTACGTGAAAGCTCTTGTGCGAGTTTTCGTGTAACTTTCTTTAACTTATTAATTGTTTCAACCATGTGAACGGGAATTCTTATTGTTCTTGCCTGATCAGCTATTGCTCTTGTAATAGCCTGTCTAATCCACCAAGTTGCATAAGTAGAGAACTTATAACCTCTTTCGTGGTCAAATTTTTCTGCAGCTCTGATTAAACCCAAGTTCCCCTCCTGAATTAAATCCAAGAAAAGCATGCCGCGGCCTACGTATTTTTTTGCAATTGAAACAACAAGCCTTAAATTAGCTTGAACAAGTTTTCTTTTGGCAATAGCACCTGCATTCCCGCCTTGTATTATTTTTTTAGCCAAATCAATTTCCTGTTCGGCTGTTAAAAGTTTAATTCTTCCGATTTCGCGAAGATACATTCTTACGGGGTCATCAAACGAAACGCCTTTTGTGAGCATTGCGTCAGACATATTAACATCATCATCTTCTTCATCTTCATCAGCAATATCGGTAGAAAATAAATCTTCATTTTCCATTGTGTCAATAATTTTATTACGTTCCGAATTCATAATAACGTCCATACCGTCACGGCTTATTGATTCGGGTTCGGTCATTAAAATTATACTTGAAGTTTCCTCGTTTTCATTTTCGATTGCTTCATCTTCATCCATCATGCTTACTACGGATAAATCTGACAATTTCTTTTTACTCATTTGTATGTTTCTCCAAATTATTATTTGTTTCCGCTTATATTTTACTCTTCAACTTATCTCTAAGCTGCATTTGATATTGCATAGACTCTACATCATCGTCGCTCAATTTCTTATTTTTTTCAGCAATTTCTTTTCTTTCATTTTCAGCTTGATATTTTAGAATCTTTGCCGCATTTTCCTGCACAACCAGCTTAAAATCTCGTTCTGACAGGTTTTTAAAGCTCTCAGCTATATATATTAAATCTGTTATTATATCCTTTAACTCATTATCCTCAGCAAATTCCGCATACAGGGCTTGTGTTAATTTTTCAACCTCATTATTTACCTCATATAACAATTTGTCAATTGTTTGCCGAATAATAATTAAGTTTTTGTCTATAAATTTAACATTATTTATAACTTCGGATAAATATTTTTTATCCGTATCGCTTTCAGTGATTAGAAACAAGGATAATAAATTTTTTTGTGCTTTTTCGCAGATATTTGAAGATTTTGTTACAATTCCGTCAAATTCTTTCAGTGAAACAGTTTGTAACATTTTATTTTTATTAACCTCCCTAATCAATGCTTTTTCATCAATATCTATTCTGTCGGATACTATCTTTATATATTCATTTTGAACTATATTATTGGGAATTTCCTCGATTAAAGGCATGATTTTTTTTACGAGTTTTAATTTATCCGAGGGAGAAAAGTCACTTTTATATTCTTTAAGCACCTGCTCCAGCTCAAAATCCAAAAGCAAGGGTGCTTTTTTAATATATTTTTTATACTCGTCTATGCCGTATTCTCTAATATATTCATCGGGATCTTTACTGTCAAATGGGGCAACTACTCTTATTTCGCATGTATATTTATCATCAGAAAGCCCCATATAGTTTTCATCAAAGATTTTCAAATTGCCTAGTCCCGTAAATGCTTCTTTTATAACATCAGTACTTCGCTGTGTAGCCTTTAAACCCGCTGAATCAGTATCAAACGCAAGAAATATTTTGCGTGATTTTGAATATTTTGCAATCAATTTAACATGCTCAACAGTCAAGGCAGTGCCGCATGACGCAACCGCATTTTTTAAACCGGCAGCTTGTGCGGATATAACATCAAAATATCCCTCCATTATAACAACGTAGTCTTCTTTTATCATTTCATTTTTTGCTACGTCAATTCCGTACAATACACGGCTTTTGTTATATAACAGAGTATCAGGCGAGTTTAAATATTTAGGATTTTGATTTGCTTCTATTGCTCTTGCACCAAATGCAATTACATTACCTGCTTCATCTTTTATCGGAATCATTATTCTGTGTCTGAAGCGGTCTACGGTATCACCTTTTTCAGTTTTTACCGTCAAACCCGATTTTTCCATAACAGCCGGAACGAACTCTGATTTAAAATGATTTTGTAAATCCGTATATCCTTTTTGTGAGTACCCGAGTTTATATTCATCTATTATTTTGCGGGTAATACCTCTTTTTTCAAGATATTCCATTGCAGGCTTTGCCTCGGGTAAAGTGAGAAGATTATTATAATAATACTCACAAGCCTTTTGAAGTATTGCTTTAACCTGCTGTTTTTCTTCTCCGTACTCTTTAGAACCGCTCTTTGATTGCGGAAGTTCAATGCCAAACTGCAATGCTAAATCTTTAATTACTTCCGCAAATGTTTGGTTATTAATCTTCATTAAAAAAGTAATAGCGTCACCGCCCTCACCGCAGCCAAAACACTTAAATATTCCTTTTTGCGGGCTTACGCAAAATGAGGGAGTTTTCTCATTATGAAACGGGCAGCATCCCCAGTAATTAGCACCACGTTTTTTCAATACAACACGTGATTGCACAACGTCTAATATATCAAGGCGCGCTCTTATTTCATCAACCGCTTCACTGTATGTTTTTGTTGTCATTTATTGTTTTAATCCGTTCATTTCAGCAAGTTTAAATAAAAATTCATCGTTATTTTTTTGTACTAATGGAGAGGGAAGAAAATTCTCTTCATACTTAATTAATACGTATCTGTCAGTCATACCGGAAACATAATCGCAAGCTGTGCGCATTATTTCTTCATTTGAACTTTTCGGATATTGTTTTTGAAGTTCTTCGCAGTAATAACCGAATAAAAGTCTTATTACATTTTGCGCTTTGTCTTCGGCTAATTTTGCAGGCGAATTATTATAAACATGTTCAAACATCCATTTTCTTAAATCAACAAAATGCTTAAAGCACTCATCCGACATCAATATTTTATCTTTTTCATAACTGTTTTCAACAATATCATTTACAAATTTTGTAATCCTAATTCTGTTTGTTGTAGAAAAATATTGAGCACATTCTTTAGGAATATCATCAGATTTTATAATTTTTGCGCGAATTGCATCCTGAATATCATGATTTATATATGCGATTTTGTCAGAAATTCTTACAACTTGCCCCTCTAAAGTAGACGGCATAGATTGATATGAATGATTTAAAATTCCGTCTATAGTTTCTGCGGTTAAATTTAAGTCTTCTATAAACTCAACAACCCTGACACTTTGCTCATTATGCCTGTATCCGTTTGGCATAAGCTCATTTAGCACTCTTTCTCCGCTGTGTCCGAACGGAGTATGCCCTAAGTCATGACCTAATGCAATAGCCTCTGTTAAATCCTCATTTAAGTCTAAAGCTCTTGAGATAGTTCTTGCTATTTGCGACACTTCAAGCGTATGAGTCATTCTTGTTCTGAAATGATCATCATAAGGGGAGAAAAAGACCTGTGTTTTATGTTTTAACCGTCTGAACGCTTTTGAATGAAGTATTCTGTCACGGTCACGCTGATATTCCGTTCTTAGCGTGCAAGGTTCTACGTAGCGTTTACGTCCTTTTGTATTAACACTTTTAGAAGCATATTTTGATAAGAAAAGATTTTCTCTTTCTTCTATTTTTTCTCTTACCGTTTTATTTTTAATGTCCATGTAATTATTTTATAGTAAATAATAACCGATTACTACATATTTAAACCCTTTTGTTTAGATTATTTAATATATTTTTAAATGTAAACTTGATTATTTGTTATTTTTACTTTATTATTTCAAACATATAATATTTGAAAGGAAAGAAAAATGTCAGTTGAATGCGCAATATGCGGAAAAAAACCTTTGAAAGCAGCAAAACTTTCATTCTCTCATAAACACAATGTTTACAGACAATCACCAAATCTGCAATCCGTTAAAGTTATAGAAAACGGCACGGTAAAAAGAATTAAGGTTTGTACTTCCTGTTTAAAAGCAGGCAAAGTTCAAAGAGCTGTTTAATTAATTTAAAAAGAACCCTCAAAATGAGGGTTCTTTTTTATGCGATTTTTGCGGATATTACAGACTTTTTTAAAGCCTCCACTACTTCTGTACTTACTTCGCCTTTTTTTGCTTTTTGGTCTAGGATTTGAAATGCTTGTTTTTCCGTCAAGGATTGTTTGTAACTCCTTTGTTCCTTAAGCGCTGAGTATATATCAGCGACAGACAGTATTTGTCCAAGTATATCCGCATTTTCCGCACAAGGTTTATGATGATTTCTTATTAATTCTAATACTCTTCTGTTCATATTTGTTTGAGATAAAAGCTGATAGCCCAATTCCGCGTGCATATCCATAATCTCTTTTTCTTGATTATTAAGTTTTTCAGGTTTATTAATTATTTCTTCCGGAACTAAAATTTTACCAAAATCATGAAAAACACAAGCCTGCTCTAAAAGTTTTTTATCAGACGGACTTATACCCATTTCATTTGCTATTCTCATAGCATAAGCGGTAGTAGTCATTAAATGTGTTTTGCTTATTTGCGTTATATTTTTAGGATATATATTATTTAATCCGATATTTTGTAAAGCACTCTGCAATTGAAGATTTTTGGAGATTAAAGAATTAACATAACTTTCATTAGAATATGCTTTTAGCAACATTTGAGGAAAATATAAACCGCTAAAAGGTATACAAACACAAGAATTTGCTTGACGATTATTTGATGAATGAGCAAATGAATCTTTACCTTTTGCACTGCGGTATTTTACATTAGCTGCAGAATTTAATGAACTAACTTGACTAACACGCAATGAATTATCTATATTATTTATTTTCCCAACTTTATCCAATTTTACTGACCAAAAACCTGCCTACTTTTATATAAAGTATATTTTATAAAAAAAATTGCCTATTTTATTAAAAATTCTTGACATAATTAAAAAAAACGGGAAAATTAATATATATGTTATAAAACAATTCATTTGGGGAATAGCATTAAAAAGTTAGTATAACAGATGAGAATTTAGGAGAATTTTTATGTATTCAAAAGAAGAACTTGCAGAGTTAATAATTAAAAATCCGGAAGAATTTAATTCATACAAAAAAAGTGCAGGCGACGAGCTTGATTTAACAGAACTTGATTTTTCTAATATAACTATTGAAGAAGTGGATTTTTCGGGAGCGGAATTAGCCGGTACATCTTTTACCGATTCTCATTTATCAAACGTAAATTTCACGGGATGTGATTTGAATGCGGCTGATTTTACAAGAGCAAACATTGTTGAGTGTGATTTTTCCGAAAGTATACTTAACGGAACCGATTTTAGCTATGCAACTGTTAACTATTGTAATTTTACCGATGCTGATATGGCAGGATGTATAGTAAAAGAAGCGGATTTATCCGATTCTGATTTTACTGCAAGTTTAAATCTTTCCGCTACAAGAGCTGATGATACAACAATTTGGCCTGATAATGACTTATTACCTGATGAGTTTGACACTAATTATTCAAAAGAAGATGAAGAAGGTGAAGAAGAAAACACCGTTTCAGATTATTAATATTAAAAAAAGAGCCCTTAAAAGGGGCTCTTTTTTTTATGTTCGTTTTTTTATTTATCTGTCGGAATACGCATAGCATAGAATGAGCGTATTACAAATATTACGGCAATAACAAATAAAATCGCACCTGCAATAGGGGCTATGGTTTTAAATGAGTCTGCAATTGCTATTTCCATAGCAAGTAACCCGAATAAGGTTGTAAATTTAATAATCGGATTCATTGCAACAGAAGAAGTATCCTTAAAAGGATCGCCAACCGTATCGCCGACAACTGTTGCGTCATGAAGCGGAGTTCCCTTTTCAGCCAAATCAACTTCAACAATTTTTTTGGCATTATCCCAGCATCCGCCGGCATTTGCCATAAATACAGCTTGGAATAAGCCGAATATTGCTATACCGATTAAATAACTTACAAAAAATGATACGGGATTTACATTGTTTAACATCGGCGCAGACAGGCATGCAAACGCCAAGGCAAATGCAAAGAGTGCTATAAATATGTTAAACATACCCTTTTGAGCATATTCTGTACATATTTTAACAACTTCTTTAGAGTTTTCGACATTAGCCTTTTTATCGTCAGAGTCACCGAGTTTAATATGTTTTGCTATATATTCAACCGCACGGTACGCTCCCGTTGTTACAGCCTGCATGGAAGCACCGGAGAACCAGTAAATAACCGCCCCGCCCATTAACAAGCCTAAAATAGTATAAGGATTTAACAGATTTAATATTGCCTCCGGCTCAATCGACAATGTTTCTTTTATTACAAGAATTAATGAAAATATCATTGTAGTCGCACCGACAACAGCTGTACCGATTAAAACAGGTTTTGATGTGGCCTTAAATGTATTACCTGCTCCGTCATTTTGTTCCAAGAATTTTTTAGCCGTTTCAAAGTTAGGTTCAAAACCGAATTCATTTTTAATTTCATCGGCTATATTCGGGATTTCTTCTATTAATGATAATTCATAAACAGATTGTGCATTATCCGTAACAGGTCCGTAGCTGTCAACTGCAATAGTAACAGGTCCCATTCCAAGGAACCCGAAAGCAACTAGTCCAAATGCAAATACAGAAGAATATATCATTATATCTGACGGTATGTGAATACTTGCGAAATATGCCATTGTCATTAATGCAACAATAACAAGACCTATCCAAAATCCTGAGAAATTACCCGATACAATACCCGATAATATTGTAAGTGAAGCGCCGCCCTCTTTTGAAGCGGTAACGACTTCACAGGTATGTTTTGCTTTAGGACTCGTAAATACCTTTGTAAATTCAGGTATTAAAGCAGCGCCTAAAGTACCGCAGCTTATTATTATCGATAAAGTCAGCCATAAATTATTCGGCAGGTTACCAAGTAAATATTTGCTTACAGTAAATGTCATACATATAGATAAAATTGAAGTCAGCCATACCAGATTTGTTAAAGGGGCTTCAAAATCCAAATCATTTTTATTTGAATATAAAATTTTATTTAATATACCGTTAATTCCGTATGAAACAACAGAAGTTATTATCATAAGGTATCTCATAACAAAAATCCAAGTTAAAAGTTGAATTTGATATTGAGGAAATACGCCGAGCAGAATAAAACTTACAAGCGCAACACCCGTTACACCGTATGTTTCAAAACCGTCAGCAGTTGGTCCTATAGAATCACCCGCATTATCTCCCGTACAATCCGCAATAACTCCGGGGTTTCTCGGGTCATCTTCTTTTATTCCGAATTGTATTTTCATTAAGTCAGAGCCGATATCAGCAATTTTTGTAAATATACCGCCCGCGACACGCAGTGCGGAAGCTCCGAGAGATTCACCTATTGCAAATCCGATAAAACAAGCACCCGCTAAGTTGCCCGGAACGAACAATAATATTGTAAGCATAACTATTAATTCTACGCTTACAAGCAAAACTCCGATACTCATACCTGCTTTAAGCGGAATATTTAAAATATCAAGCGGTTTATTTCTTAATGCGGTAAAAGATGTTCTTGCGTTTGCTAAAGTATTCATTCTTATTCCAAACCACGCAACACCATAAGAACCAAGTATTCCCACAATTGAAGCACCAAGAATTATTAATACATTTTTTATGCTCATTTCCTGCAAAAATCCGAAATAAAAAGCAATACAAACCGCGATTAATATTTCAAGCACAATTAAGAATTTACCCTGCTGAACAAGGTATGTTTTACAGGTTTCAAATATTGTATTGCCAATATCCAGCATACATTTATGCGCTTTAATTCCATTAATTTGAGCGTAAGCAATTAACCCCCAAATAAGCCCTAAAACAGAAACAATAATTCCCGCAATAAGAAGATTAAGATTATCACCTTCTATTTTAGGAACAACCAAATTTGCCTCACCCGCGAATGCAGGCACTCCCGTTAAAAAAATCACAGTTAAAACCGTAATTATATTTTTAACGGAGTTTATCATTTTTTCAAAGAACGGCATTTCTCTCTCCTTTACCTATCGATACAACAAATAATTATATAATATTATTTAGGTTTTAACCAATAAGTAAATATATTGTAATCAATCTGTTTATTGACTGTTCGCTATTCTAAAAATTTTTAACATCTTTTGCTATAAGTTTTTAAATTTTTTATACGCATTATAATAAGCCCTGGCGTCCTCGCAAAGTATTGGTGATTTTTTTAAAAAACCTGTTTCGTGTGTTGATTGGATTGAGCAGTATCTGCAATATTTGCAGTATTCGTGTTTAAAACACTCTTTGAGGTTTGATTTAATAAACTTTTCTCTAAATTTTGGCAAAACTTTTTCTTGTAACTTCTTTAGTG
>CANPWQ010000043.1 GCA_947584965.1 Candidatus Gastranaerophilales bacterium
ATTTCGGCAGAGTAATTTGCTTCGCTTCGCTGTCGCAAATTTTCTGCCTCATTACTTCAGGCTCGCTCGCATTCGCTCGACTCCGCCTTACGCAAAATCAAGCCATAGCCTTTTCTACTGCAACAGCAACGGCAACCGTAGCTCCTACCATAGGATTGTTGCCCATACCGATTACGCCCATCATCTCTACGTGTGCCGGTACTGATGATGAACCCGCAAATTGCGCATCACTGTGCATTCTGCCCATTGTATCCGTCATACCGTAACTTGCAGGACCTGCTGCTACGTTATCGGGGTGAAGTGTTCTTCCTGTTCCGCCGCCTGACGCTACTGAGAAGTATTTTCTTCCATTTTCCGTACACCATTTCTTATATGTACCTGCAACAGGATGTTGGAAACGTGTCGGGTTTGTTGAGTTCCCTGTTATTGATACGTCAACTCCCTCTTTTATCATTATTGCAACACCCTCTGATACGTCATCAGCTCCGTAGCATTTTACTTTTGCTCTTTCACCGTCAGAAAATGGGGTTTCTTTTACTACTTTTAATTCGCCTGTTTTATAGTTATATTCGGTTTCTACATGTGTAAAACCGTTTATTCTTGAAATTACATAAGCTGCGTCTTTGCCTAAGCCGTTTAATATAACCCTTAAAGGTTCTTTTCTTACTTTATTGGCATTTCTTGCAATACCAATTGCGCCTTCCGCAGCCGCAAATGATTCGTGACCTGCTAAGAAACAGAAGCATTTAGTTTCTTCTCTTAATAACATTGCACCTAAGTTACCGTGTCCTAAACCTACTTTTCTTGTGTCACCTACGGACCCCGGAACTGCGAATGCCTGTAATCCCTCACCAATGGCTTCAGCAGCGTCTGCCGCATTTTTTATTCCTTTTTTTATTGCTATTGCGCAGCCTAATGTATATGCCCAAGAGGCATTATCAAATGCAATCGGCTGAATGCCTTTTACTATTTCATCTACATTTATTCCCTTTGACAAACATAATTCGTTTGCTTCATCCAAAGACTTAAAACCGTATTCGTTTAGAGCTTTTTCTAACGATTTTTCACGTCTGTCCTGTCCTTCAAATTTTGCCATATCTTATTTCCCTTTTTAATTAGTTACATTTATTAATTTTTTGCTAAAGCTATTGTTTACGCGGGTCGATTGTTTTAACCGCTTCCGCAAATCTGCCGTATGTCCCGATATTCTTTTCATACGCTTCTTTCGTGTCTGTACCTTTTTTAATAGCATCCATTACTTTACCAAGATTTACGAATTTATATCCGATAACTTCATCATTTTTATCCAAACCGAGTTCTAAAATATAGCCCTCTGTTAAAGAAAGATATCTTACGCCTTTTTGTTTTGTAGAGTGGATGGTTCCAACCATAGAGCATAAGCCTTTACCTAAATCTTCAAGCCCTGCTCCGACAGGAAGCCCGCCCTCTGAAAATGCGGTTTGTGTTCTTCCGTATACTATTTGCAGGAATAATTCTCTCATCGCAACATTTATTGCGTCACAAACAAGGTCTGTATTTAATGCTTCAAGAATTGTTTTTCCAGGGAGTATCTCGCCTGCCATTGCTGCAGAATGTGTCATGCCCGAACATCCGATTGTTTCAACAAGTGCTTCTTGAATAACACCCTCTTTAACATTCAAAGTTAATTTACAGGTACCTTGTTGAGGCGCACAGCAGCCGCAGCCGTGTGTTAAACCTGAAATATCTTTTATTTCTTTACATTTTGTCCATTCGCCCTCTTGCGGGATTGGAGCAGGTACTCCTTTTACCCCTCTTTTTACACAGCATTGATTTTCGATTTCATGTGTAATTTGCATTATTACCTCCTATTTATTTGTAATTTTTTATCATACTCTAACCTGTGTTTATAAAAAAATTATATTATAAAAAATTTAAAATGATAAAGGCATGCCCTAACTATTGCCGAGAGAAAATATATTATAAATTTCCTCATCGGAAAGCTCGGTTATAACTTTTTCACCCTCAAATACGGCAAGATTAACAAGTTCTTTCTTTTGTTTAATCATTTCGTCAATTTTTTCTTCAAAAGTTCCTAAAGTAACAAGCCTGTGAACCATTACATTCTTATCCTGTCCGATACGGTAGCTTCTGTCCGTTGCCTGTTCTTCAACCGCAGGGTTCCACCATAAATCATAGTGAATTACATTTGTAGCAGAAGTTAGATTTAACCCCGTTCCGCCAGCCTTTAGTGATAATAGCATTATCTTTTGATCGGGGTTTGTTTCAAATTCGTTCAGCATACACTGACGTTGATTTGTATTTAACGAACCATGGAAAAATAACGGTGTTATATTTAATTCGTTTTGTATAATTGTTGAAAGAATATTTCCCATTTCTTTATATTGAGTAAAAGCAATAACTTTTTCATCATTTTCAAGAATTTGAGATAAGAGTGATATAAACTTTTCCGTTTTACCCGAAACATCCTTTGTCATTTCACCATATTTTAAATACTGGAACGGATGATTGCATATTTGCTTTAATGCGGTAATAAGTTTAAATATAACCCCCCTGCGGTTTATTCCTTTTTGCGTCGATATATCACCCATTAAAGTATTTAATGTCTTTTCGTACAGAGCTGCCTGTGATTTTGTCAAATAGCAGTATTCATCCAAAACCATTTTTTCCGGTAAATCATCAATAATTGTTTTATCTGTTTTTAATCTTCTAAGAACGAAAGGAGAGATTGACAATTTTAACTTATCAGCCTGCTCATACTGTTTAAATCTTTCAATAGGAATAGCATAGCACTTTTGGAAATCTCTTATTGAGCCTAAATAACCCTTATTAATAAAATCAAAAATACTCCAAAGTTCTGTTAATTTATTTTCAACAGGAGTACCCGTCATTGCTATCTTTATATCGGATTTTAACGATTTAACGGCAGCAGTTTGCGAAGTATCGGGATTTTTAATATTTTGAGCTTCATCAACAACCACCATGCCCCATTCCTGCTTTTTAACTTCTTCAATATCTATACGCAAAATGGCAAAAGTGGTTATTAACACGTCAGCTTTTAAATCTAATTGACGTTCCGGTCCATGATATGAAGCAGCTTTTAGTGTCGGAGCAAACATTTTAAGCTCTTTTAACCAGTTACCCATAAGAGTAGTCGGGCAAATAACCAATACGGGAGCCTTTAATTTATTTTCTTCTTTCAATTTTAATATTAAGCTGATAACCTGAATTGTTTTACCAAGCCCCATATCATCAGCTATGCAAGAGCCAAAACCTTTTGTTGTATTTGTATACAGCCATTTTAATCCGCCTTCCTGATAAGGTCTTAATTCTCCGTTTAAGCTCTTTGGCGGAGTCACTTCAACCGTTTTGCCTATATCTTTAACTATATTTGCAAATGCTTCGTCATAATCAAATTCATAATCGCTTAAATGACCTGAAAATGCGGCATGCAGCATTTCCATACGGGTTATTTTATCTATTTTCGGATGTTTTAGTTTATCAATAATTGCTTGTGCTTCATTTCGGTCAATTAAAATATACTTATTTTTGAACTCAACTATTCCGTCTGCGTCCTTAATAAGTTTTTCAAATTCTTCAACCGATATTTTTTCATCTCCGATTGCAACTTGGAATGAAAAATCAAAGATACTTGCAAGGCTGATATTTCCGCCTTTTCCGTTTAATATATCAGCAACCTCCTGTTCTCTTGAGGCTTTTATTCTTGCATTTATTGAGGCTCTGGGTACAACTATATTGCCGAAATTGGGCGGGAAGTTTATGTTTATTCCCGCTTTATTCAAGTAATAAGCGGTATGCACCATTAATTTATAAACTTCATTTAACGAAAGATATAACTTTAAGTTATCTTCATCCTCAAATAAAGTTTCCAGCTCCTTATAATACCGAAGCGCATAATTTAACTGCTTTTCAACAATATTTACAAGGTATGTGTTTTGGTATCCCCAATATATCCCGTCCTCATAAATATCTAAAAGCGGTTTGGGCGGTTCTTTTTCATTTAATTTTTTATCATTTGCTTTAACGGATATTGTTAATAAAAACTTATCTTCTTCTATTTTTTCTATATCGAGCTGCGGACTTACGGGGTATTTTCCTATATATATTTCATCCAGCCACTCGCTTATTGCCTCCGCCAAATCTAATGAGCGCAAATATCTTTTATTATTGCTCGGTTTTAGAAAATATACGGAGGATTCTATTTCTTTAAACCTGTATGCTTTAAATTTTAAAAATTTAAAAATAACATAATTTATGTAATTTTCAATTAAAATATCCGCTATATTTTTAATGTCCGATATCTTGGAAAAATCAAGCGAATACACTTCATCAATCGAATTTTGCAACAAATTATTTATAGCAAACATTTCATAAGATATAGTAAAATGATTATCGGTTTTATTAACTTTAGGAAGAAAATACAATTTTTCAACCAATTTTTTTACAAATTGAGTAATAACATTAAATATAATAAAAGACTCCGAAACATTGGAGTTATCAATCAAGCAGTCAAAGCCCGAGAAATACTCCCAAATAAGCTCCAGCGGGATTTTGTACCCTATTTTATCAACCTCGTTACCGTTTTCTTTAATTGTACAGGCACAAGACGAAAATCTATACATAGAACCTTTTGATTTTAAATAAAAATCAAAATTATTGGTCGGAGTAACAAATACCTCAATATTTTTACCGTTTTTTAAAATATAAAAATCGGTATTTTTTATAACGTGGCTTGAATTTTGAAAAGTTGAAGCAAATTCATCCTCGACAAGCTGATAAATTGTGCTAATCATCAGCCTGAAATCTTTTTTCTCACATCCGACAGGATTTTCCGTCAGATTATGAAACATCTCATCTATATTATTTTTTTTAAAAGAAAATGCAAACTTATTATTTAAAACTGCTTCGGTTGACATGTATACCTCAAAAACTCCCTGTTTTTTAATTATACAATAAAAAAAATTAATTAAACCGAGTCATAAAAATCATGATATTTATCTGTCAAATAACAAAATGACGAATAATAAGTTTGTTTTAGCCCATAATCTTTACAAAGTTTTTCCATGTTTTTAATAATTCTTATATAACGTTTCAATTCTTTTTCATTATTAATATTTTGATTAAACCACTGATTTTCAATGTCAATAATAACCCATTTAACTTTTGCTTCAACGGCTTTTTTTAAAAATTTTTCAAATTCTTCAACAGAGTCATTAAGACTTGGAATAACAATATATTTAGCCTTAATATCCGACTGATAATCTGCTTGGGCTTCGCAATATAGGGCAATATTTTCCCATACCTTATTATAATTATCAAAACTTTTAATTTGTTTATAAAGTTCTCTGCTTCCGCAATCCACCGATATAATAATTCCATGGCTTAACTTTGAATTATCCATTACAGCCCGATATTCTTTTTTTGACCATTCTTTTATATATTTAACTAACACCTCAGAAAATTTAATTCCTGAAGAATGTATGCCAAAATCTCCTATAAGATGATTTTCCAATAATAAATAAGAAATTTTATCAAACTCATCTGCAATAGTAGGCTCTCCCCCCCCCCACTCAATATGGCAATCGGGGCTTATCAGTTTTCCATCTATACATTTTTTTAGAAAATCATAAACGGGAACATCTTTAATCTTATTAATTTGTTTTCTCATTCTGTGATTAGGACAATAAATACAATCTGAATTACATTTAGCAACCGAGCTTATAGCAATATTTTTTATTTGTAATTTTTTACTCCATAAGCCCACTTTAGGCTTATTACATCCTATACACCTTTTCGGTATAATGCCTTTACGCATATTTTTTCTGGCTTTTTCTTTTTCTTTAAAAAAGGTAGTAAAATCGTAAGTGTTATTATAATTAACCCCAGCAACAGGAATATAATTTTTTCCGTGTATAAATTCACTGCAAAAAAAGAGTCCGTCATAACAAAAATGAATACCATACTCCAACCAATCACAGCTTAAATATTCTTTTTCAGCAAATAAAAATTCAAACATAATTACTATTATAAAAAATAATATAATAAAATGTAAAAATGTGCTATAATCAATTTGTTTTTTCCAATAAGGGAACAGAGAACAGACAGGAGATAAAGTATGAAAAAGTTTTTAACAGGATTATTTACCCTAATCATATCTTTATGTTTTACGGGTATTGCAAATGCGTGTGATTTAGACGGACTTTATGATAACTATCAAGCAGTGTATATGCCCAAAACAAAAACATGGGCAACTGCAGGTATGGCAGAAGGAAGAATTGTTTTAACAAAAAAGACTTCTCAAGGTTCGGGGAATTATTCCGAATATTATTACGGAAACGGTAAACTTGCCGCTGCATTAAAATCCAACTTTGAATTTATAAAAGACGGTAAACTAATAGGCGTTGATAATGCAGGATTAAAATATTATGAAATAACATATAATAAAAAGACCAAAAAGTTTGTGGAAAAACCGCTTTGCGAACAAGCACTTCAAAAACTCTTTCCTGATGCTCAAATTGTAAAAATTTCACAATTTACCAATAATGAAATAACAATAAAGAAGAAAGCATTCCAAGAAAAGAAAATTTTGCTTGTAAATGATACTGATAAATATTTTCATAAATACACATATAAACCTGAAAATGTTCAAATTTCGGATATAAAAGGTTTAATAAAAGTAAAACACATAGGCAAAGTTAAATTTTCACTCTATGGTGATAAAACAACAATGCTGACAATTAAAGTAAGAAACGGCGAAAAATGCACTTGCGCAGATAAATGTAATTGCGGAAAAGATTGCAAATGCAATAAAAAAGAATGCAAGTGCGGTGTTGAGTGTAAATGTAATAAAAAAGATTGCAAGTGTAATCAAGTAAAATGCTCCTGCGGAGAAAATTGCAAATGTAATAAAAATGACTGCAAATGCAAAAAGTAAATTTTATTAAAACAGAAAAACCTCCCTCATTTCAAGGGAGGTTTTTTATTGTATAATTTTTTAAAAAAGGATTTTAAATGAAATATAAAAGCTGTCACTTAATAGAACACGGCATATCCATAAATGTTAATTCAATACAGGCATGCTGTCTTTCAAGAGAGTTCAATAAAGGAATGCTCCCTGTTATAGAACATTATGAAAATAATAAAATCAACTGGAATGAGCTTTTTGAAATAAAAAGACGCCACAGAAAGCACCAAAAAGTGCAGGATTTAAAATTCTGTGAGGGATGTTATAATCTGCGTGAAGAAGATTGGGATGAAGAAGATTACATCTCCTTTATTAATTTTGACCATTGGAGCCAATGTAATTCAAACTGTATATACTGCGGAGTACAAAAAAACAAGCCAAGACAGCAGAATAACGTATTACCCGCAATAAAAGAGCTTATAAAACAGGGCAAATTTAAAAATACGGGAGAAATCACTTTTCAAGGCGGAGAACCAACAATCTTAAAGGAATTTGAACCTCTTTTAAAATTATTCATAAAAGCAGGCTCAAAGGTAAGAATACACTCCTCCGGCATTAAATTTTCAAGAGCAATAAGAGACGGAATAAAAAAAGGAGCCATAACCGTTGTAATCTCGCCTGACTCCGTTAATAAAGAAACTTATAAAAAGATAAAAAGAACCGATAAATCAAATAACGTTTGGGATAATATAAAACATTACAGAAAAGGGCTTAAAGAAGAATTTGCTCCGCTTGTAAAAGTAAAATACATAATAATTCCCGGCATAAACGATACTTTTGAAGAAATAACGGAATTTTTAAATAAAATTAAATCACTTGATATAAAAAGCATAATAGTTGATGTTGAATACACTTATGCAAATCAAAACATACAGCATATATCGCCCCATGTGTATATGTTAATGGATTATATGGAAAATTTTGCAAAAGAAAATAATATAAACTTTGCACTTTATGATTCTGCAATATATGCACAGCAGCAAAGAACTTTAGAAAAAACAAAAGAAATTAACTCACAAAATATCGAAGAAATAAAACAACAAAATGTAAATAAAAATATAAAATATTGCTGACTTATGATAAAATTTTTATAAGTTATGGAGTAAAGACATGATAAGTACAAAAGATGTAGAGCATGTGGCAAAACTTGCCAGACTTGAATTAACACAAGAAGAAACAGAAAAATATTCAAAACAGCTTGGTGAAATATTAAAATACGTAGAACAAATGAACGAAGTGGACACAACAGGCATAGAGCCTATGCCCCATGCACTTCCCGTATATAATGTAATGCGTGAAGACGAAGTAAAATACGAACAGACAAAAGAAGAATTAATGGCGAATGCGCCTTACGAAGAAAACGGATTTTTCAGAGTACCTAAAATAAACTGATAGATTGAGGAATGAATGAGCACAAAATATATATTTGTAACGGGCGGAGTAGTATCGTCATTAGGAAAGGGAATAGTAGCTGCGTCTTTAGGCAGATTACTAAAAGCAAGGGGGTTTAGCGTTGTAATACAAAAATTTGACCCTTATATTAACGTAGACCCCGGAACAATGAGTCCTTTCCAGCATGGTGAAGTATTTGTAACGGATGACGGAGCTGAAACCGACCTTGATTTAGGTCACTATGAAAGATTTACCGATACGAACCTCGGACAAATAAATAACGTAACCTCGGGAAGTATATATCAAACAGTAATAAACAAAGAACGTCACGGAGATTATCTCGGTGCAACCGTTCAAACAATTCCTCATATAACAAACGAAATTAAATCAAGAATAAAGAAAGCAACACAGCAGTTTAAACCCGATTTTATAATAGCTGAAATCGGCGGAACAATAGGTGATATAGAGAGCTTGCCTTTTATTGAAGCAATAAGACAATTCCGCTCCGAAACAGGGTTTGGCAACAGTTTATCAATACATGTAACATTGCTTCCGTATTTGCCCACTTCAGGTGAATTAAAAACAAAACCCTCGCAGCACAGTGTAACAAATTTAAGAAGTTTAGGCATTCAACCTGAAATTTTGGTTTGCAGAACGGCAAAACCGATACCGAAAAAGGAAAAAGAAAAATTAGCTCTGTTTTGCTCTGTACCAAAAGATGCAGTTATTGAATGCAGAGATATGAAAAGTATATATGAAGTTCCGCTTGCACTTGAAGAACAAAACATGGCAACGGTAGTGCTTCAAAGATTATTTATGCAGGATGTAAAACCCAATTTAGAATCTTGGAAAAATCTTGTTTATAAAATAAAAAATCCCGAAAAAACAATTAAAATTGCAATTGCAGGCAAATATACAAAGCTGTCTGACGCATATATATCGGTAGTTGAGTCATTAAAACACGCAGGATATAATCATAATGCGCAAATAGACATTAAATGGATAAACTCGGAAGAATGCCTTGAATATGAAAAAGCAAAAGAAGCTCTTGCAGATGTAGACGGTCTTGTAGTCCCGGGCGGTTTCGGCATAAGAGGCATAGAGGGGAAACTAAACGTAATAAGATACGCAAGAGAAAACAATCTGCCGTTCTTAGGTTTGTGCCTCGGTATGCAGTGCGCCGTTATTGAATATGCAAGAAATGTTGTAGGCTTAAAAGGCGCAAATTCAATGGAATTTAATGAAAACACCCCGTATCCCGTTATAGATTTAATGACGGAACAAAAAAATGTAGAGGGCTACGGCGGAACAATGAGACTTGGCAAGTTTGAATGTCATATTCAAAAGGGAACAAAAGCAGAAAAAGCATATGGAACGGACATAATATTTGAACGCCACCGCCACAGATATGAAGTAAATAACGAATATCGCAAACAAATATCTGACGCAGGATTAGTATTTTCAGGGCTGTCACCCGACGGAATGCTTTGTGAAATGATAGAACTTCCGAAAAATGATTGGTTTGTAGCATGCCAGTTCCACCCTGAATTCAAATCACGCCCCGAACATCCTCATCCGTTATTTGCCGGTTTAATCAATGCGGCCAATAAAAGGGTTGAAGCAAAAAACAAAGCACTTGCAAAAGTTTAAATAAAAAAACAATATAAAACAAAAATTTACAACCATTTACGCAGTTTCGTAAATTTTCTTTCAAGACAATGTCAGAGCGAGGACTGTTTGACGACCGTTAGGTCGGAGTTCCGCAGCTCAGGTCGCAGATAGAAAATTAGAAACGTAGTATAAGGTTGTAAATTTTAGTTTTTTAATTGTTTCTGAATATAAAAGAAATTAATCAATAATAAGACTCTTTAAAAACTTATAAACAATTTCAAGGTTTTGACTGTCTTCGGATAAAAGATCAATATAAGTTTTAATTTCTTTTAAAAGTTCTTCATTTGATTTCAAATGTCCTACGGCAAAAAGTTCCTCATAGTTAGTATTTAGCTCAAAAACAATTTTATCAAGTGTTTCCGCAGTAAGAAAATTCTCCCCGACTTCAATTCCGCTTAATGTCCTTGGCGAAATATCAACTGCCTCTGCAAGCTGTTCTTGCGTTAATCCTTTTTTTTGTCTTATTCTTTTAATTTTTTTCCCGAGTTCTTGCTTTATTCCCATTTTAAACACCGTATTTATTAGAAACTAAGTTTCATATTTTTTGTATTAATTTGATATTTAATTTATTCTATATTAATTTTTGTAAAGCTAAAATGAGTTTTAATATCAACTTATCGGACACAATTTGAAATTTAATTTCTATTTTTTAGCAATTTAATGAGATAAAATTTCTTTAATAAATCATAAGAAGTTTCACAAATTAAAAATAAAGAAAGGAAAAAAAATATGGGCATGGAAAAAGCATTTTTATCACCGTTAATGATAACGGCAACCGGGACAGATGTTTCGGACAAAGAATTAAAAGGAATGACAAAAGACAACAAAAAAGCAGCAAGAAGAGCAATTGCACAAAACAATTGTAAGACAATTTGCAAAGATGTAGTAACGATAGCAGGAGGCGCAGCAGCTGCTGCAGGAGTAACAAAAGCAGTTGCTTCATCTAAGGTTCTGCAAAAAGCAATAACATCAGCAGCCGCACTATTTAAAACCTGTATTAAAGATTTCACAAAAATTTCTATAGTAGAAAAAGCACTACCATTTGTAACTAAAGCAGCAGGATTTTTAAAGGCTCTGCCCGGACCCGCAAAAATAGCAGGTGTTGTTATTGCAATAATTACATTAGGTTTACTTAAAATTAATCACGATAAAAAGAATTTTAACAACGGAAAAGTTGTTCAAGAAGGTATTGATAAATCAAAACTTGAAAATATACTTTAAATTAAAAAAGCTCCCGACTGGGAGCTTTTTTTAATACATTTTATCCATATCTTTAGATTTTTTACGCCAATCTTTAACCACTTTAACCTGCAAATCTAAATATACTTTTTTACCTGCGGTATCTTCAAGCTCTTTTCTTGCTTCCGTTCCGATTTTTTTAAGCATAGAAGCATTTTTGCCTATTATAATTCCCTTTTGAGTTTCCTGCTCAACTATAATTTGAGCGCAAATGCGGTCAATATTTTCTCTTTCTTCGTAGCTGTCAATTATTACCGCAACACTATGCGGAACTTCATCATGAGTATATAAAAGTATTTTTTCTCTTATAAGCTCACGGGCAATATTGCGCATTGTTTCATCAGTTATCTCATCATCCTCATATATTTTCTCGCCGATAGGCAGTTTGCGTGTAATATTTTTTATTAAAGTATCAAAGTTTCTGCCTGTTTTAGCGGAAATCTTTATACAGGAATAATTTTTTTCAAACAAGGTTTTATAAGTTAAAAGATTTTCCTCGCGCTTTGTTAAATCCTTTTCCAAATCATATTTATTAGCAACAATAAGCATTTCACCGTTATATGATTTTAAGACATTTTCAACAATCCACTTGTCGCCCCTGCCCGCGGAAGTTGAGCCATCCACTACAAATAAAACCAAATCCACATCAGGTATGGCGCTTTTTGCTTCATCAACAAGACATTCGCCCAATTTATCAATCGGCTTGTGAATTCCGGGGGTATCAACAAAAACAATTTGAGCTTCATCGGTTGTTAAAATCCCGTTTATTCTTCTTCTTGTTGTTTGAGCTTTATTCGTTGCAATTGCAATCTTTTGTCCGATGAGTCTGTTTAATATAGTTGATTTACCTACATTAGGACGCCCGATTATTGCAACATATCCGAATTTATAATGTTTCATTTTGTTCCGCAATTTCCGCCGTCTGAGGTTCCGACTCTACAAAAGGCGTATCTTTTCTCATAATAACTCTTGAAATTCTTATACCGTCAAGCTCTATAACTTCAAAAGAAAGATTTTTATCTTCAACCTTGTCGCCGATTTCAGGTTCTCTGCCAAGAAGCCCGAAAACATAACCGCCTATGGTTTGAAAATCCTCGCTCGGTATATCCAAATCATATTTTTCGTTTATATCTTCAATATCCATTTGAGATGAAACATTTAAAGTATTATCATCAATCTTTATAAGCTCGGGAACAGGTGCTTCATCAAATTCATCATAAATCTCGCCTACTATTTCTTCAATAATATCTTCAACAGTAACTATACCTGCAATACCTCCGTGTTCATCAACAACGGCAGCTATTTGATTTTTAGTGGTGGTAAAATCATTTAAAAGGTCGCTAATAAACTTATTTTCGGGGATTATAAGAATTTCTCTTGCGAGCGATTTTATTTCAAAGCCTTCTTGCTCATAAGTTTTATCTCTAAGTGCCTTTAGAGCGTCTTTTGCGTTTATAACACCTATTAAATTATCAACCGTATCTTCATAAATCGGGATACGTGTATGGCCCGAGTCAATAATAACATCAATCAAAGTATTAAGATTATCTTCTGCATCAATAAACTGAACTTGAGGGCGGGGAATCATTATTTCTTTTACTACGGTTTGAGCGAATGAATAAAAGTTAGAAAGCATATTTGCTTCTTTATTGTCAATAACTTCAATTTTTTCACCCTCTTGAATAATTTTATCAAATTTATTTTCCCAATTTTCCTCTGCGTCGTTTGAATCTATTTCAACGGAAACATGAGAAATATTTTTAATGTTTTCTCTGATTTTACGCTCAACCATTTCGGTAATGTCGTCGGCTTCTTTAACTTGGATTTCAGGATCAACTTCTATTTTTATATTAACAATTAAACCCGAAGTTCCCATATTCATGGTCTTTAATTCTTTAACACAGCTGACGCAGTGCAAGTTTTCGGCAATTTGTTTAATAACTTCTTCAACCTGCGGTTCTGCGGATAATCCCGTTAAAAGGTTTACGTTGTTTTTAAGCATATAACCCGCCAAAAATAAAAGCAATGAAGCAATAATACCCGAAGCAATGCCATCGGGAATATGTGCAATGTTTGCAGGCAGGATCTTTGAAACAGAAACAGCAACAAAAGCTACTATAACACCAGTAAGCGCGACAACATCTTCATACCAAACATATTTGGTAGTAGGGGTGTTAATTTTATGTACATATTTAATTGACTTAATAAAATCTAAAACAGGGTTCTTGTGTTCAATCTGCGATTCTTCAAGCACCGCATGAACAGCACTATTAACAGCCCAGCCCTCAAAGCAGATACTTGCAATAAGTATAACTGCAAGCACTTGATAGTTGCTTAAAAGCTGTTTATTAACGAAAATCTTATCATAAGCACTGATTAAAGAAACGGCAGCACCAATAAACATCAAAATACAGGCAATAATAGTCCAAACATTAGTTTCCAGCCCATGGCCGAAAGGATGTACCCTGTCAGACGGTCTTGAACCTCTTTTTAATCCGACCATAAGGCAAATACTGTTAAATGAATCCACTCCCGAGTGAACCGCTTCCGCGAACATAGCAGAACTTTTCGTAAAATACCAGGAAGCAAATTTAATCAAAGTAATAAAAACATTAGCTAAAAAAGCCCGAACTACTGCTCTAAATTTAAGATTAACATTTTGTTTTTTTTCAAGATTATCCGCGGCAGGTTCTACACTTTGGTTTTCCTGTGCGGGGTTTGAGTCTGATGTCATTTTTACCCTTAATTGTTATATAACGAGGTATATTATAAAATAAATAAATAAAAATGTCTATTGTGATAAATATAATGGTTTACAAGGCAAAATGAACTATTTACCATTGTTTTTTCTAAACTTTTAATCTGAAATAGTCATATGGAGCCAATATTGCCCAAGCACCGGCACATGATGCTCCATAGGATAAATTAATAAAAAGGCTGATGATATATAATAAAACACTTAGAGCTAATGTATATATTATTGCTTTTAACCACATTCCCTTCAAAAGGTAGTAAAACGGACCAAAAAATCCTGCTGCTAATATAGTCCATATCCCTCCATTTTTAAAATAAATTGAACATAAAATCTCCATACTTCCAGATTGTTGATATTCTTTATTAAACTGTAAAAAAACTTTATCATCACAGCAATATTTGTTTATTATTTTAAATCTGGTTTTCCAGGACTCACTTACATTTAAATTATCTATTACAACTTCATCAATCATATAAATTTCTCCTTAAGAATAATGATACCCCCCCCCGAAGAAAAATGTAAAGAAAAAGGTTTAAAAAATTTTTTTTAGTATTAAAATAATATTATCGAATAATTGAAAACTAAATATTAAATCGGGATGTAGCGCAGCTTGGTAGCGCACCGTGTTCGGGTCGCGGGGGTCGCAAGTTCGAATCTTGTCATCCCGATTT
>CANPWQ010000044.1 GCA_947584965.1 Candidatus Gastranaerophilales bacterium
AGATGTTTTGTCAGCTCTTGCGGGCTGCCGTCAATGGAGTTTGAACATGATAGCATTAAAGAATGTTTTGCTCTTGTTATGCCTACAAAAAGCAATCTTAATTGTTCTGATTTTTTTGCCTGCTCGATATCCGTTTCAGTATCATTCTTTTCAATGGGGAGTGTCATTGTTTTTGTTATTCTTTTCCCCTCCCATTTCCTTGCCGTTAAATTAGGGATAAATACATAATCAAACTCACGGCCTTTTGATGAATGTATTGTTAAGAGTTGAACAGCGTTTTGAGTATATTCGTCTTTATCTATCAGTATAGGAATATTACTTTCAAAAGAATTTTCAATGTGATTTATAAAATCCGATAATGTTTTTGTACTGTCGCGATTTATAAGTCCCTGCGCTTCATCAATAATCTTTTTAATTGCGTATATGTTTTCACTTCTGTTTATTTCACAGTCAAGATAGTATTTCAAAATCCCTGTTGCATTAACTGTTTCAATTATTAAATTTCTTATATTCTCGCTTGATTTGTACATTCTTAAAAAATCATAGACTGAAATAAAATTTTCAACAGCGAGCTTGTTCTTCCATTGCCTTGATTTTAAGTTTTCCTTTATGCTGCTTATTAAATCTTTTCCGTTGATTCTTGTTTTTTCTAAAAGAAAATTGTAATCTTCAAGGTCAAAACTAAAAGGTTCCGATATTAAAAGCGCATATAACTTATCGGCATACATTAGATTGTTTTCTAATGCCTGCAAGTAAAAATAAACGATAATTGATGAATTTATATCAAAAATGCTTTTATTTGATTTAATTTGATATTGAATATTTTTTGCTTCAAGCAGTTTTGCAAAATTAGTCAATTCATTATTATCTCTTGTCAGAATAGCAATTTTTGATAAATCTTTTTCTCCGTCTTTTTGTGGTAATTCTTCTGATTTTATTAATTCTTCTATTTGCGAAACAATAAAGTTATTTTCCTGTTTAATATCTGCAAATGTATGAACCTGTATCTTTTTATTTAACGGAACAATATCAGGATTTTTTGCGGTTAATTTTTTGGAAATATTATAACTGCCGAATTTAGGGTTGTTTTCAAGCCTTGATTTATCTTGAGAAATAACTTTATAGCTGAAATCCAATATATTTTGAGTCGAACGGTTATTTTCATTTAGGCATATTACTTTTGTGTTAGGGTATTTTATTAAAAATTTTTCAAGTGTATCTGTTTTTGCGCCTTGAAACTCATAAATAATCTGGTCATCATCACCTACTACAAAGATATTATCAGTTTTTGCACCCTCGGCGAGCCTAAAAACTATACTGTTTTGAGAATAGTTAGTGTCTTGGTATTCATCTACAAGAAAGTATTTAAATTGTGAAGCTGCCTGCTCTAAAAATTCTTTTTTGTATTCAAAAGCGTCAAGCACAAGACAAATCATGTCGTTAAAATCAATTAGATTGTTTTTTTTCAGTTTAATATCATAACATTCATAAATATCCCAAGCCTCTTTTGCTTTTCCAATTTTCTTTTTATGGTCATCCAATGATTTTAAAAAAGTTTTAATGAGTTTCCCGTTTTCTTCACGCTCTTTGTATTCACGATTTAATTCGTTTAATTTCCCCATCCATTCTTTGTGAGTATTTAATGTATTAAAGTAATCTTCTTTTGTAATTCTGTTCGATTTTATTTCATCAACTGCATTTAAAAGGTCAGAAATATAATAATAAGAATCACCCCATTTTGTTTTGTATGATTGGGGTTTTATTTCATCAATGACTTCTTTCATGATTGCTCTTTTTGTAATGTCATCAATAAGACTTACACCGTCTAACAATTCAAATTCATAAGGGTATTGCTTTATAATTTCATTACAAAAAGCGTGATAAGTATTCACAACAACCGCAGAGGCTTGAGCCCCGATGTTTTTAACGAGTCTGCCTTTCATTTCGTTTGCGGCAGCCTCTGAATATGTTAAACATAAAACGGATTCGGGCTTTATTCCTGTTTCAAGCATATATTTAATACGCTCAATAATGGTAAATGTTTTCCCTGTTCCGGGGCCTGCCAATACCATAACAGGTCCATCTATTGTTTTAATGCACTTTAATTGCCGAGTATTTGGTTGAATTAATATAGTTTTATCTTGTGTTATTGACATATCAAACATCCTGCTTATTTTAATTTTATATTAAAAAACCCGTCTGTTCAACACAGACGGATTAAAAACGGAGAAGGGGGGATTCGAACCCCCGGCAGAGTTGCCCCTGCACAAACGTTCCAGGTTTGCACCTTAAACCACTCGGACACCTCTCCTTTTGGTTTTAATCTATTTTAACGGATTAAATCTTTATTGTAAATACAAATTTCTACTTTTTTGTATAATTGTTTTATGAAGAAATTTTTTTACTTTTTTATATTAGTTATATTTATTTTTTCATTGATTTTTGTTTATAACGTAAAATCTTCATATCGCGTATTAAAAATCGTTTCGCCTGTTGAAATATACATTGATTATAATAAAAATGGTATATTTGATGAAAAATCTCCTTATTTCATAAATAATATTTATTATGTTGATAAAAGTATGGATTTGTCCAAATACGAGGAATTTTCTTCTTTTTCAGAAAGGGAAAAAATTTTTCTTGATTATTATGCACATTTAACTTCTGAAAATCTGCTAAAAAATAAGTTTATTAAATTAGTAAATAATAATATTACAATTAATAATCAAAATTATTCCGATTATCTAATTAAATCGGGATTTTTCTATGATAACTCGGCGGTATCAAGAGAAAATCTTGTTAAAAAAGTTAAGTCAATTAATTTGGATAATTATGTTCTTTATAATACAAAATCTAAAAAGTATCATACGCTTGATTGTGCTGATATTTATAAAATTAAAAATTATAAGATAGTTAAAAAGTCTTTTATTAATGATAATTTTGTTCCCTGTAAAAATTGTATTTTAAATAATGCAGAAAAAACTGACACAAAAAAAATAATAGCTGACTTTAACGAGTCAATTACAAAAGGCTGTTTGACTGTTTATTTCATAGATTTGAATAAAATAATGATACCGTCATATAAATGTAATACAGAGGCTTGTTTGGCGCTTAAAAGAGAAATAGATAATGCTAAGTACTCAATAGATTTTGCAATATACGGAATTGAAAATCAAAGTGATATTTTTAATGCATTATTGAGAGCAAAAAATCGAGGCGTTAAAATCAGGTGGGTTACTGATTTTGATAAAAAAGACGGTTCTATATATAAAGATACATTTAAACTTCAAAATATGCTGCCTGATTTTAATTCGGATAAAAGTTATGATTTAAGCAATCAGCCTGCAATAATGCACAATAAATTTTTTATATTTGATAATCAAAAGGTGTTTACAGGTAGTGCAAATATAACATCAACAGGAATAACGGGATTTAATGCTAATTATGCCCTTTTGATTAATTCAAAACAAGCGGCAGAAATATATAAAAAAGAATTTGAACTAATGTATAGCGGAAAATTTCATAAATTAAAATCTTCAATACTAAATAGTCCTGTTTTTCTTGATAAGGCAAATTATTTTAATATTTATTTTTCTCCTCAAGATAAGATAATTACTTCAAAAATTATTCCGTTAATTAGATGTGCAAAAAATTATATTTATATTCCAATATTTTTTATTACAAAAAAAGAACTTGCCGATGAACTTATAAATGCACATTTACGCGGTGTTGAGGTAAAGGTTATTAATGATGCGACAAATTCTCATACTAAATATTCTATACATAAACAGCTAAGAAATGCGGGAATTAAAGTTAAAACTGAAAATTATGCGGGTAAAATGCATACTAAAGCAGTAATTATAGATGATAAATATTCAATAATAGGTTCCATGAATTTAACATACAGCGGTGAAAATAAAAATGATGAAAATGTTGTAATTATTTATGATAAAGACATAGCTTTATATATGAAAAAAACTTTTCTTTATTTGTGGAATAAAATCCCAAAAAAATACGAAAATTTTGACCCAAGAGCTGAATCAACAGAGTCAATCGGTTCATGTTTTGACAAAATTGATAATGATTATGACGGAAAAACGGATAAAGAAGATGAGGGCTGTAAAATTAAATAAGTTTATACTTTCTCAAGTCCTTTTACGTATTTTTTATAATTCTTTTTCTTATCCTTTTTTTGTTTTTTCTTATCATTCGTTCCGCTGTTGGTATTATTCATAACTGCTTTTTTAAATTCTATGTCTGAATCTTTAGTTCCTACAAGCATTGACATTACAAATGATGTATTTTGTCTTACAACATCATATCCGATAGTAAATTTAGCATAGTCTGGGCCCAAGCTGATTAAGAGCCTGTTTTCTTGTAATATATCATCAGATTTTACATCTCTATTCATAGCAACGGAGCCTAAAAATCCTAAAGATAGGTATTTATTAACTTTTAAATTCTCAATAAGAACAAAATTGGAGCGACCATACCTGTACCTGTCGAAAGCAAAAGGAGATTGACCTGCAATGGCACTTTGATAATAGATTAATGATTGTTTCCAAGGACCTATTTTACTTTGAATTGCCGGACCTATTCTGAATAATCCCGTAACGTCACCTGTTGTATAAGCTGTAGCTGCTGTTTGTGCGACCAAGGCTGTTTTGAAAGCAACATTTCCTTCTTCATTTTCGTATATAGTAATTGGTTTATAAGATTGAGTCATCCACCTAAATCTGCCTTCAGCATCACCTAAATTATATCTTCGTGCAGAATTATAGTCTACGTAGGCACCGGCTGAATACATTTGAGAAAAATTCATTCTTAAATCTTTTACATAATCATCTCGTCTGTAATTTAATGCTAATGAGTATTTAGGCTTACGGTATCCGTTAAACCATTCTGTTTCATTTGTTAATCTTGAATAGTTTAAAGATAATCCGGGCGCTATTTTATGTCTGCCTCGGATTAAGAATTCTTCTTTGGAACTGCCGTAAGCTAATTCTGTCATATTATTTTCATTACGAAATCTTGCAATAGCGCCGAAGCCAAACTTATCATCATCATAAGTTACGACAGGTGAAAGTTTTAATGTTGATCCGCCCGGAACATTTAATACAACCGCAGGACCAATATGAGCTCCAAGCATATTAATTACACCAAATTCAGGTATGTTTGAGTCTATACTGGTATGTGTCTTGTTGGATACTATTTTTGCTGACGGGATTCTTGCTATTTTAAGATTTTTTAGGTATAAATCTGCATTTTTAACTGTGATAACTTCATGATCTTCTTTGGAATCAATATTTATTGTATTCGCTTTTATAGAATATACCCCGCTTTCGGCATTTTGGATTTTTTCCTTGTAGGCTTCTGATGAAAAAATATTACTTTGATCTACATATCCCTCAAACGTCGTCGCTCCAAATCGTACAGTATCATTTCTTAATACCTTAGCAACTCCCTCATATTCTTCTAGCCTGTCGGAGTATATAAAGGCTTCTTTTGCACTAATTTTTATAGAGGATGTTTTTGATGCGGGATTTTCTATCCATCCTTCGGGCTTATTTAGGTCAAGTTTTATAAAGTCACCTTCTGTCTTGCCGTCACTTGTAATTAATTCAACATCTTCTCTGGCTCTTAATACATTCCTGTCATAATTAAAAACAATTTTATGCGCTCTTAAAATTGTATTATGTTTTTTAAAATCTACTTTAGCGTTTCCTACTGCTTCAACTTCATATCTGTCAGGGAAATATTCCATATAATCGGCACTAAGCTCAACATCAGGCAGTATATTTTCTTCATTATCTATAGCTTCTTCTTTTTCTTTCTTATTGAACGGCCATAAATATTTACGTAAAAAGGCTATCGGATCAGCATCTTTGGGTTGAAGTTCACGCTCTTTTGCTTGTTCTTCTTTATCTAATTGATTTGCTAAATCTGCATTATCTTTATATTTTGGCGTCACAAATTGATTTTTTTTACCCTTTTTTATAGGTTTATCGGGTGTTTCTCCGGGCAATATACCTTTAATTGCCTTTTTTTCCGTATCATCTTTTAATGTTCCGAATACTTTTGGCTGTACTTTTGCCGGTTCAAGCAAGTTAAGCTCGACTTGTGTCGGTTTTTCGTATACTTTATTTTCAGGAATTTTTGGTTCTTCAATTACTTCCTGTTCTGTTTGTTCTTTTGGGTTTAATTTTTTTTGCAATTCTTTAAGTTTCTTTTTCTCAGCTTTTTCTGCTTTTTTTCTTTTTATTAATTTAACCAAACTTTCATCTTGTGCGCTTTCATCTTCATTGATATATTCCGGATTAAGCGATGAATAAAAAGGATCCATTCCCATTTCAGGGTAATAATCCGCACAATATGCAGCATTTCTCAATACAGCTGTTACAATTATTATTAATATTGTTATTATTTTTTTATTCAATTTAATATCCTTTATAAATAATTGTTTGGATTTTGAGGTTTCCCTTTTATTCTGACTTCAAAGTGAACATGCGGTCCTGTGGAATATCCTGTAGAACCTGATAATCCGATTATTTGTCCTTTTGTAACATTTTGCCCCGCATATACTTTTGGCTGTGACATGTGAGCGTATAGTGTAGTTGTCGGAGCACCGGTACAATTTCCGTGGTCTAATATTACTACTTTTCCGTATCCGCCGTACCAGCCGGAGTATATTACTTTTCCGGAGTTGGATGCCTTTATCGGTGTGCCCATTGGTACTGCATAATCTATACCCGTATGGAATATCTTGGATTTGAATATTGGGTGAGTTCTCCAGCCGAAAGGTGATGAAACTCTGCCGTGAACAGGCAGTATAAACCCGCTTCCGACAACAACGCCGCTATTTTTCGTTGACTTGGAAATTAACGCTGTCAATCTGTCAGATTCACGCTTTAGTTGTCTTTCAGATTGTTCATAAGCTCTTTTATCCTTTTGTATTTTTTCGAGCATTACTTTATTTTGATTAATTGTTGATTTTATATTTGCATTTTCTTTATCTATTGTTTTTATAATTCCTGACAACTCTAATTTTTCACGTTCCAAATTCCTTTTTAAAAGTGCTATTTGTTTTGCTTCTTTTTGCAGACTGCTCATTTTCTCTTTGTCAGATTGTATTATGAGATTTTGATAATATATTCTGTCTAAAAATTGGCTTATGCTGTTTGTTGACAGAAGCAGTTCAAGAACCATTGTGTGGTTTGTTTTGTATATTCTTCTTAGTCTTTCTGCCGTATTTTTTTGTCTGATATTGTACTGTTTTAAATATGAGTCAAGTTCGGCTTGCAAATTTTTTATATTTCTTTGCTTATTTTCATACCGGTTCTGCGATATTCTTAATGCCTGTTCATTTTTTTCCAGTTTTTGCTGATTTTTACTTAATTTTGATGATACTTGCCATTCTTGTTTTTTTAATATATTTATTTTACTTTGCAGTTGTTTTCTTTGTACTTCTACCTGTTTTTTTTGCTGCACATTATCCGCATAACAACTATTTGTCACCACAATTATCATGACGACAAATATAAATAACAATGTTATTAATCTTTTTAACTGCGACATTATTTATTCCGTTTTACTTTACCATAAAGAACATTATACTGAACGTCCAAAGCAAAAAGCATAATGTTATTACTGTTATTATTAATTTTCTGTTTTTTCTGAAAAATTCCATAGTATATCCCCAATAGTATTACTACTTTATTATAATTTTACTCTAAAAATCAAACAAGACAAATATATTAACCTTTTTTTTACATTATATTTTATATATTTTTTTATCGGTTACTATATAGTCGGCTTTTTCGTCATATTCAGTCGGATATACACTGTTGTATATTAATTCTTCGTATTCTAATATCACTTTTACAGGTTTGTGTTTTAGTGTTTTTAAAAATCTGTCATAATAACCTTTCCCGTATCCTATTCTATAACCTGATTTATCGGCGCATAGGGCAGGCATGATTATCATGTCAATTATTTTTGTATCCGCTATTGGAGAATTGCAGGGTTCTTTAATTCCGTATTTGTTTAATTTAAACTCATCACAATAGGGGCAGACTTTTATATTTTCACCCTCTATTTTCGGCAGATACCAATTCTTTGTTTCGTCAGAAAAATAATTTGTTGTTTGAACTTCACTTCCGAATGAAAAGTAACATAATATGTTTTTTGAATTTTTAAATTCTTGAAGTTTGTATAAATTATTTTTTACGGCAATAGAACTTTCTATACAATTAATTTTTGCTCTTATTTCTTTTGCTGTTTTTCTGAGTTCATTTTTCATAATTACATTTAAACATAAAAAAAGAGGACTGATTTAGTCCTCTTTTTTTAGTTTTGTTTTTTATTTAATGTTTGAGAATGTCCAAGCGTCAGTAGCGGGAGCTGTTGCTGCTTGATAATCCTGCCCTGATACACCGCCTTCATCACTGCCATGAGCTATCGGTTTATACAATCTGTTGTAGTATTCGATAACCATTCTGTCTGAGTTAAAGTAAGACTCTGCTGTTCTTATTGCCTGTCTCATCATTATTGCCCACTTGGTTTTGTCGTTATAGTATGTAGGAATAATTTGATTTTCAATTATATCCATCATACATTCGTAATCTTTTCTGTGTCTTTCTTCCCAAGGAATGTTATCATCCAAACCCGGATATTCAATTGTAAAACCGTTAATCCCGGGGAATGTACCTTCTACCGTCCAGCCGTCAAAGGTGGATAAGTGAAGCGCACCGTTTGCATTTGCGCTCATGCCTGATGTTCCTGAAGCCTCAAACGGTCTTAGAGGTGTATTTAACCAGATATCAGATGCTCTTTTTAATTTACCGCTTAAGTCAAGTTCATAACCCGTTAAAACAACAACATTTTTCATAGAATATGAACTTCTTAAGATTTTATTAAACATTTCCTTTCCGATAACATCATCGGGGTGGAATTTACCTGCAAAGATTAATTGAACTTTATTTTCGTTTAACAGTTTTAATATTCTGTTTTCATCCATGAATATTAACCAAGCACGTTTATAATCGGCAAATCTGCGAGCCCAGGTTATTGTTAAAACATTTGGATCTAATCTTTTACCTACGGTATTTGCAATAAATTCAAATACTTCTTTTTTCATTTCCTTTTTAGCTTCTAATAATGCTTCAAGGTTATCTGTCTTCATTCTGTCATCCTGCCAGTAATGAAGATTAACAGCGTTTGTAATAGCTCTAATCGGACATCTTCCTTCAACCCAGTTCCACATTTTATTGGAAACCAATCCGTGAAGCTGAGATACTGCATTAGCCAACCTTGACATTCTTAATGCGGCTACTGTTAAAGAGAATTGCTCTCCACCTAACTGGACTGCTTCTTCTCTGCTTCTTCCCGCAAAAAATCCGCCTTTAAGTAAATTATCTACCCAGTGTACTTCATTTCCTGCTGCAACAGGGGTGTGAGTAGTAAATACAACTTTTTCTCTTACTTTTGCCAAATCGCCGTTATATTGGCTTAATAATTCAAATGCGGCAGGCAGTGCATGTCCTTCATTTAAGTGAACACAGTCATATTTATATCCGATTTTGTCAAGAAGTCTTATACCTGCAATACCAAGTACAGTTTCTTGAGCTATTCTGATTTTTTCATTTCCGTCATAAAGTTTATGCGAAATTGATTTAGCCCAGTCAGAGTTTCCTTCAATGTCTGTTGTTAAGAAATAAACAGGGCAGGTATCAAATATACCCGGATCTAATTTGTATGCTTTTACTTTTACTTTTTCACCGTATATTTCAACTTCTACCGATTCATTAATATCGGTTAAAAAGTCATAATGTTTTCTGATATATGCAACTTCTACATTTCCGTCGTGGTCAATTCTCTGGTTATAGTATCCGTATGACCATAACATAGTTACACCTACCATAGGCATTTGCAGGTATCCTGCCGATAACATGTGCGAACCTGCTAAAAATCCCAATCCGCCTGAATATGTTGCTATTGATTGGTCTATTGCTATTTCCATTGAGAAATATGCTACGTTTGGTAATCCCATTGGGTACTCCTTTTATAATCTGAACATTATCTAATCTATCGTCTAGTATCTATACTTTTATATCAACAAGATAACAAAAAAGCAAATTTTTCTCCAGTGTTTTATTTTTTTTGTTTACACTTTGTCTTAAATTACTTGGATACTAGTAATTTTTAGACTTTTCAAAGAAGTAGCTTTTCGGATGTGCGCAGACGGGACAAGTTTCAACTGCAGCATTCCCTTTATATGAATAACCGCAATTTGCGCATTCCCAAACAATTTCTTCTTCTTTTTGGAATACTGCATTTTCTTTTATGTTTTGTAAAAGTTTTCTGTATCTGTCCTCGTGGTCTTTTTCTATTTGAGCAACTTTATCAAACAGGAATGCAATTTCATTAAAGCCTTCTTCTCTTGCTTCTTTTGCAAATTGAGCATACATTTGAGTCCATTCATAATTTTCGCCGTTTGCGGCATCTTCAAGATTTTCTAATGTTGAAGCTACTTTTCCGCCATGGAGCAGTTTAAACCAAATTTTTGCATGCTCTTTTTCGTTATTTGCGGTTTCTTCAAATATTTTACTTATTTGAACGTATCCGTCTTTTTTTGCTTGAGCGCTGTAATAGGTATATTTATTTCTTGCCTGTGATTCGCCCGCGAATGCTTCCATTAAATTCTTTTCTGTTTTTGAACCCTTTAATTCCATATTTTTCTCCTTACTCATTAACTATTGATAAATTTAGTGTGTAATATTTTTCATCATAATCAACTATTGCCCAGCTTAATACATCCAAGTTCTTTTTTTTTAATTCGGTTTCAATATATTCACTTGTAAACTTTTGAGGTATTTTTATTTTAACTTCTTTTGTTGTTATCATTATTCCACCGTAACCGATTTCGCTAAGTTTCTTGGCTGATCTACATCTTTACCTAAAAATTCTGCTATATAATAAGCTAACAGCTGAAGCGGAACGCACGTTATTGCAGGCGATAATACCTCGCTTACATGCGGTATTCTTATTACATTATCAAATAAAGTATCTATTGCTTTATCGGTTGATGAAGTCAGTGCAATTAGTTTTGCATTTCTTGCTTTAGCTTCTTCGCTGTTTGATAATACTTTTTCATAAGTTATTCCGCCCGGAATTAATATTGCCAGTACGGGCATGGTTTCATCAAGCATTGCAATAGGACCATGTTTTAACTCGCCTGCGGGATAGCCTGTTGCGTTGATATAGCTTATTTCTTTTAACTTTAATGCACCCTCATAAGCCGAGGCAAGATTTACTCCGCGCGCTATATATATAAAATTCTTATAAGACGAGAATTTTCTTGCGCATTCTTGGATTGATGAAGTATTTGATAATATTTCTTCAATCTTAGTCGGAAGCTGGATTAACTCGTGCTTAATGTTTTTCAGATATTCTTTATCCATTGAATCTTTTATTTCCGCTAAATGAATTGCAAGCAGATAAAAAGATATTAACTGCGCGCTGTATGATTTAGTAGCGGCAACGCTGACTTCAATACCTGCATTAACGGGGATTAAGCTGTCAGCAAGTCTTGCCATATTTGAATCAGGGCGGTTTGTAATAATTAATATATGAGAATTTTTCTCTTTAGCTTGTTTTATTGCGGTAATAGTATCGGCTGTTTCACCTGATTGCGATACTCCTATTACAAGTGTAGATGAGTCTGTCGTGGTTTTTCTGTATATATATTCACTCGACGCTTCTACTTCAACCGATATCCCAGCAAAATCTTCAATTAAATATTTTCCTACAATTGCCGCGTGCAGTGATGTTCCGCAGGCTATAATTTGAATTTTATTTAGTTTTTTCAATGTTTCTTTATCAATTTTTACTTCGCTTAAATTAACGGGAGCGTCTATGTCGTAGAGTTTACCGTTTAATACATTTCTTATAACGTCGGGTTGTTCGTTGATTTCTTTAAGCATAAAATGCTTATAGCCGAGTTTGCTCAACGCAACGGGTTCCCACGGCAGCATTTCAATTTTTTTATTTACCGTATTACCGTTGATATCGGTGATTTTTACGCTGTCTTTTGTGACAACGGCAATTTCATTATCTTCCAAATAAATTGTTTTCTTTGTGTATTCAATAATTGCGGGAGTATCACTCGCAATAAAGTTTTCATCTTCCCCGATACCGACGAGCATTGGAGCATGCTTTCTTGCTCCAACTATTAAGTTTGGAACATCTTTGTGCATAACACATATAGCATAAGCGCCTTGAAGCTGTTTAATTGAATTTCTTACTGCTGTTTCCAAGTCTTTTGCTTTAGCGTATTCATCAGCAACAAGGTGTGCAATTGTTTCGGTATCAGTTTGCGACCTGAAATTACATCCTTTTTTTATAAGCTGTTCACGCAGTTCCTTGTAATTTTCAATTATTCCGTTATGAACAACAACAAGTCTGCCGCAGCTGCATGTATGAGGGTGTGCGTTTACTAATGACGGCGAACCGTGTGTTGCCCAGCGGATGTGCCCTATTCCTGAGGTCGGGTGTTTTAATTCCGATTTTCTTTCTTCTAGTTCATTTTTTAAATTGATGAGTTTTCCAAGTGTTTTATATATCCGTAATTCACCGCAGTCCTGCAAAGCCATGCCTGCCGAGTCATAACCTCTGTATTCAAGATTAGTAAGTCCTTTAAAAATAACGTCAACGACATCTCTTTTTCCGACGTAGCCTACTATTCCGCACATATCTGATTATCCTTAACTATCTCTTACTTTTTTATATAATAACTTATTCAAGCTCAAAATGATATTAAGATATTATAAAATTTTACTTGTGAGAATATAATTTATTTTTTTTAGCAAGATAAATTAAATAAATTAAAGCGGAGGAAGTTGTAACAATAGAGGCACTGGGAGGCGCTATACCGAGGTGAAACAATGTTGCGTTTGGTATTGTCGTACAAAGAATGAAAGCTAGAGGTATTCTGACTGCGAATGCGGAAAATATAGCATTTGCCGCTGCAAAAACAGTTCTTCCGCAGCCGAAGAAAAATCCGTTTAAACAGAATACAAAAGGAACTATTAAATAATCAAAGCTGAATGATTTTAAATATCTTGCGCCCTCATGCAATACGTTTTCATCAGTGGAAAATATGGCAATTGCGCTATATGGTGCAATTTGCTGCCATAAGAAAAATACAAGCCCGAAAGAAAATGCAAACAAAATTGAAAGTTTTAAGGCGTTTACACTTCTTTTCATATTCCCAGCGCCGAGATTTTGTGCTGTTAATGCGGTAAGCGCCATGGAAAATGAACCTGCCGGCAACATCATAAAAGCATTTAATCTTATAACCGAACCGTAAGCAGCGGAGGCAGATACTCCCATTGAGTTTGCGAGCGAGAATAAAAATAAAAATGATAAAGGAATTAAAGTATCTTGCAGTGAAAGCGGAAGCCCTATTTTAAATAATTCTTTAGCTGTTTCAATATCAAACTTTATACCCGTAAACTTAAACTTAAAAACAAAATCACCTTTTCTTAAATAAATAAGTCCTGCAATAACGCTTGCAGCTTGCGAAATTACTGTTGCAATCGCTGCACCTTGAGCGCCCATGTGGAGTCTTCCGACCAAATATATATCAAGAATAATATTCATAAAACAGGAAACCGCAACAAAATACATAGGCATAATAGAGTTTCCAAGCCCTCTTAATACTGCACTTATCGCGTTATAAGCAAATATAAATACCAATCCCAATGCACAGACAAAAACATAATCTTTAGTGGACTGAAA
>CANPWQ010000045.1 GCA_947584965.1 Candidatus Gastranaerophilales bacterium
TATAAAGATTTGTGTAAATTTTTTATTGATTTTTAAAATTCGGGGAAAAGTTGCCAGAATCGAACGAAGAATTAGGGTTTTCAGCGAGGCAATTTTTCGAATTTTTGCCATCAAATTCAAATATAGCTTGAAAAATAAAATCGGGGAAATTTCCCCGGCTCAAACCACTTGAAATTAGATTAAAACAGAGTTAATATGAATTTGTGAATATTGAAAGCCAATATTCACGCATAAATTGAATAATAAAAATCTTGGTTCGATTCCAGCCTGAGGGAAGTAATACTCAAACTAAGTGATCCAAATAATCAAACTAAGTGTCTTTTTGCAGTCTTGTCTTTTATAATTAATTTATAAATTAAATTTTTTAATAAACGGCGGAATAATAATTTCCCACGCCAAGGCTGAAGGGTGCGGGTAATTAGGATCAATGAGCTTTGAAATCCTATCTTCTTTTCTGTCCATTTTACGACCGATAAGTTCTTCTGTTGATATAACAATTATTCCGTATTTTTCTAAATCCTGCTTTAATTTATTGGAATACATAATATCAAATTCTTTTTGTAAAAATTCGGGGTTATTGCCGGTTGAACCCATATGTCCGGAGCATAAATCATAATTAATGTCAGAATATATTAAAAATATAAATCTGCTGTTGGGAAATAATTTATCACTTTCTTTTTTGATATCTTTCATTATTTTAATTAACATATTATAATTTTTGTCCGGATCGTTTGAAAAAAATTTTTTATCTATCTTTATATTTTGAATATATTGTACAAAATGTAAATTATATAAAAAGTTATATTTTTGTGTTGGGAAATAATTTTGTTTTCTCATAAAATTATACATATGTTTATTCCATCCGGCTCTTTGGATTTGATTAAACATATAAATATATATTACAGTATCAGGCTTATTTTTCTTGTTTATTTTTCCATATTTTGTACTTTCATTTTTTAATAAAATTAAAGAAGTAAGCGGACCTTGTCCTGATAAACCATAATTATAAACATATCTATGCGTTTTATTTTGTAATTGAGAACTAAAATTTTCATCTTCGCTAAGTTTTTCTCCGAATGCGTATGAACATCCAAGTACTAATATTGAAGGTTTTTTATAATCTACGTCTTTTTGGTCTGTATAATCCGGAATGTTATGAAAGAAAACATAATCTTTATAATTACGTATTATGAATGGGCAATACTTCTCATTTTGACTATTCATAATAAAATAAAAAAATATATCAGTAATTATCAATATTAATAAAATTAATAAGACATTTATTATTATAATTTTTTTTAACTTCACAATATTATTAACTTTCTAATTGTATTAATTATAGTACATAAATTCCTAATTAAAATTCTTACGCAATTTCCAAATTTTTATAAATGCTTCCATAAATATATTCAAATCCATTTTTGATTTCCCGTATTTTCTGTCAATAAATGTTATAGGAATTTCTATAATTTTACATCCGTTTTTAAATGCTTTGTATTTCATTTCTATTTGAAATAAATACCCTTTGGCGTTTATAGAATTTATATTAATTTTATTTAGTGCATTTATTGTCCACATATTATATCCGCCGGTTAAGTCGTAAATAGGAGGAAATCCCAGTATAAACCTTGAATACAGACTGCCAAATTTTGAAATTACATTCCTAAATAAAGACCATCCTTTTGTTTTCCCGCCCTTTACATTTCGTGAGCCTATTACTACATCATATGTTTTAATTTTTTCTATCATTTCTTTTAAATATTCGGGATTATGAGATAAATCTGCATCCATTTCACAGAAAATATCGTAACCTTTTTGTATTCCCCAATTAAATCCGCATAAATATGCGGAAGCTAATCCTTGTTTTGAATTTCTTTTTATTACATATACATTAGAAGTCATTTCCGATATATTTTTTACCGTTTGATATGTATTATCAGGAGAATTATCGTCAATTACAAGTATAGATAAATCTTTTGATACATTTAATATTGACTTAATTAAAATTTGTATATTTTCAACTTCATTATATGTAGGAATTATTATTAATACTTTCATAATACAAATATAACATATTCTTTGAATTTGCAAATATGATTATTTATGTTTTAATAAAATCATATTTTATATATTATATGGATTTTATAATGTTAAAAAAAGAAAAAATTATAAATTTTATTTTTATCCTATTATTTTTTATACTAATTATATTTTCTTATATTTGTATATACAACGTTCTTCAATATGACATTTTAACCAAAGATGATTTAGTGTTTTCATACGGCAGAGAATTTTTAAATCCGGAACATGGAAGATATTTGGCGAATTATACTACTAGTCTTTTGACAGAAATTATTCCGGAATATATTAATATTCATCCTAATGACTTACAACCTACGCTCATGGCTTTTATTAAAGGCAGTTTGATTATTCTGCAATGTTTAATAATCGCAAATACAGCATTTTTATTTTCTGAAAAAAAATTTAAATTTTATAATCCTGCGTATATAGCAACATACGTTGTTGTATTTTTATGTTTATTTAATATTTTTTATTTTTTCAATAACGAAAACCCTTATTTTGGAATTTTCGAGAATATGGTTTTTTTTGAATATCAAATGAGTATTATTTTATATGTTATATTATTCTCATTTATTGCATATTATTTTATTAATGAAAAATATATCCATTCAAATTGGATATATTTATTTATAATATTTATCTCTTTCTGTACAGGGGTGAGTGTTGATCCTGTAAATGTACCATCATTATTTATTCTTATTCTTCTTGGTATCACATTATTGTTATATTATTATAAAAAAATAAATAAACAGTCTTTACTTAAAGTTTCCGGAGTTTATATTTCTTATTTTATCGGATTTTTGATTTATTTTACAAGACCTGTTCATCATTATCCTGACTATAATAATTTAACTTTTATTGAATATTTTAAGAATAATATTGTTTTATATTGTCATAACTATTTTGACATATTTATTAAACAGGATTCATTAATATATATTCCCATTCTAATATGTATAATATTGTTGTTATTCTTAAAAAACTATGACAAATCAAAAAAGAAACAAATTATTTTATTGATTTCAATCAGTTCATTTATATATATATTATTCTTTTTTTCAATATTTGTACTGGGATTTTTAGGAAATCATAATACATTTTACTTTAACCTGAATAAATGGATATCTATATATAGAGTAATTGGGCTTTTTAATTTATTATTAATTTTAGGATTTTTAATTGATAAGAATAATTATTTAGACAAAAAATATTCAAATTATATCAAGGTTATATTATGTATCATTACTTTAATAATATTTCGTGTAAACCTTATTGGGGAATATTTACCTAATATTCATCAAACAGTAGAGCGCTCAAAGCAAATAAGGAAAGCAGCTTATATTATTGAAAAACTTGCTTTAAATCAAAAATCTGAAGATATAAAAATTCCTAAAGAATATATTGAATATAATGATATTTTATATCTGGATTCCAAAATATACACCGGTTGTGGTTTTTATAGGTACATTCAGAATATTCATCCTAAAGTACATAAAAGTTCTGTAACCTATAATGATAATATTGATATGTCTATATTCTCCGATAAAGAATTGACAGAACTCAAATTTCAAAATTTACTAACAGATAAAATGTATCGGCATAAAAAAATAATTAAAAATTGTTACTAATATTTATTGACATAATATTGCAATAATAGTATATTTATTTTGACATTATGTCAATAGATTTTTTAAAAGGAATAAAGTATGCCAAAAGGCTCAATTGAACTGGTTAATACACGCAAAGAAGAAATTTTAAATTCTGCTGAAAAGCTGTATCAAACAAAGTGTTTTAAAGACATTACTTTAAATGATATAGCAGAACTTACGACATTTAAAAGAACATCAATCTATAACTATTTTGAAACAAAAGAAGAAATCTTCTTGACATTAAATAAAAGGCAATATGTGGCTTGGGTATCTGATTTAGAAAATATTATTCAAGATAATGATGTATTATCAAAAGATGAAATTGCAAAAAATATTGCACATAGTTTAGAAAAAAGAGAAGATATGCTAAGGCTGATGATGAACCATTTTGATATGGAAGCAAACTGCAGACTGGAAGTATTGGCAGAGTTTAAAACAGCTTTCGGTAATTCTATGAGAACCATTAATAAATTGCTCTTAAAATTTTGCCCTGATATGAAAGATAGTGACAGAACAAAATTTATTTATACTCTGTTTCCTTTTATATACGGGATTTACCCATATACAACCGTAAGTGATAAGCAAAAAGAAGCTATGGAAAGGGCGTATGTAGGGTTTATTCATCACAGTATTTATGAAATAACATATAACTGCGTGAAACTGCTTTTGAAATAAGAGGTAAAAATGAAATACACTAACTTAGGAAAGTCAGATATATCGGCATTTCAAACTGCTTTACGTGGCAGCTTGCTAAAGCGAATAACTATGCAAAAAATAACGGGCTTGCTGAATTTATATCCGTACAGGGGCATTATAATTTAATACATAGAGAAGAAGAAAGAGAAATGATACCATACTGCAAGGAAGAAAATAATGCGCTGACGCCTTATAGTGCCTTAGCTTCAGGCAGATTATCAAGAAAAATAGGCGAGACCACAAAAAGACTAGAAGAAGATTCTTATGCAAAATTTAAGTATGATAAAACATCTGAGGCGGATAATAAAATCATTGAAAGAGTTGCAGAAATTGCCTTAAAAAGAGGTGTTTCAATGACGGAAGTTTCTTTAGCGTGGCTTTTAACAAAAGTTACCTCACCTGTTGTCGGTGCTACAAAACTATCTCATATAGATGGTGCCGTTAAATCGGTTGACCTTGAACTTACGCAGGGGGAAATAAATTACTTGGAAGAACTATATATTCCTCACGCACTGGCGGGAGTAATGGCTCAAAACAACCCTCAAAGCAAAGGCGAAAACCATGTTTGGATTAAAAATGCATTATTAAATAATCCTAACAGCACAAGATAAAAGAATGTTGTAGTGAGTCAGACAGTGCAGCGATACCTGTTGACGGCGGATTTACAATTCATTAAAATTAAAAAAAAGGAGAAATAAATGAAAAATATATTTTTGATAATTTTAGGACTAATTATTATAAGTTCAGCAGCTATTTTTGCTCTGAATGGCAAATTTGAAAAAGCGCAAGCAAAGGAGGATATAAATATGGATAAAAAAGCATTAGTAGCATACTTTAGCGCAACGGGAACAACAAAACAAGTTGCTCAAAATTTGGCAGAAGCAATAAATGCCGATATTTATGAAATAAAACCGAAAGTTCCTTATACGAAAGCAGATTTGGACTGGATGGATAAAAATTCAAGAAGCACGCTTGAAATGAACGACCATAACTCTCGCCCTGAAATAGTTAACGATAATTTTTCAACCGATAATTATGACACAATATTTTTAGGTTTCCCTATCTGGTGGTATATAGCACCTACCATTGTTAATACATTTTTGGAAGCTCACGACTTTACAAATAAAAAAATCATTCTTTTTGCGACATCTGGCGGAAGCGGATTTGGAAGAACAGTTGATAACTTAAAAAAAAGTGTTTCAAATTCAACGGAAATAAAAGAAGGCAAGTTATTTAACAATCATCCGTCAAAAGAAGAACTAAAAAAATGGACAGAAGAAGTTTTATAAAAAACTCTGCAATAATTGCAGGAGCTGTAACCGGAGGGGTAATACTTTCAAAATCGGTATTGCCCTCAATAAGTGAGGAGAATAAAAAAATGAAAATATTAGTAATAACCGGAAGCCCGAGGAGAAACGGCAACTCAAACACCTTAGCCGATAATTTTATAAAAGGTGCGACTGAAAGCGGGCATAATGTTGTTCGTTTTGACAGTGCGTTTAAAAATGTTCATCCTTGCGTTGCCTGCAATAAATGCGGAATGAACGGCGATTGCGTATTTAAAGATGATTTTAATTTTATAAAAGAAAATATAGTTAATTCCGACATGGTCGTCTTTGCGACTCCAATGTATTATTTTGGAATATCTGCTCAATTAAAGGCTGTTATTGACAGATTTTATTCAATTAACGGTAAAATTCACACACCTAAGAAATCAGCACTTATTTTAACATACGCTGATACTTCGGCAAAAGAAGCAGAACCGATTAAAAATCACTACGAAGTGCTTTTAAATTACTTAGGCTGGCAGGATGCAGGGCAAATTATAGCATCAGGAGTTTGGACAGAAGGTGCCGTAAATAATACGGATTATCCCAAACAAGCCTATGAACTCGGAAAAAGTTTATAAAATACAATTTTTGCTATAATAAATATAAGTGAGATAAAGAGGAATTAACATATATGAATAATCAAAAGAATTCGATAGTTTTTTTACTGGCAGGTATTTTATTTCTTATTGTTGGAATTGCAATAATATTTATACCAAGCAGCAGGATAAAAGAAGCGTTAAATTGTGACTCTGCGGGCAGATGTTCTTATAGCACTCAAAACTTTCGTAATGAGGTTGTAACAAATGAGAATTTTATAATTAATGAAGTATTTGAAGTAAGAAAAGATATTGTTAAAAAGGGAAGTTACCAGATATATTATGACAGCAGAATAGGCTCTAAACACACAAAATATAACAAACACAAAATACGTAAAAATGATAAAGTATCCACGACAGTATATTACGATGTATACCTTAGTGACACAAACGGAAACACAAGACGTATTGAAATAACAACTTCAAAAATGTTTAATGAATTTAAAAAATACTATGAAAACAGGAAAAGGAACATAATTCCCGCGAACAGTGAATTTTCCTTATCGAACATAAATATATTTTTAATTCTCGGATGTTTATTTACATCATTAATGGGATTAATTTCCATTATTACATTTTTTAAAACTGGAAATACAAAAACTCGGAAACCTTATTAATAGATAGTACCGAAATTAACAGCATTAAAAGAGTTGCAGTAAAATAAACGGCATTAGGTTTAAATTTCTGAGCAAATTCCGTTGAATTTTTAACGAAGAAAATAAGTATAACAGCGGGTATCAAAAGAAGCAAGCTCAATTTCAAACTCCCGTTTTCAAAGGAAAATCTGAGTTTATCAATAACAACAGGTGCAAATCCGTTCAGCCCGAACATTGAAGCAATTATCTGATTAGCCTTATGTATTGAGGACGCTCTAAAATACACCCAAGTGAAATTTGCAAACAGAAACATCATCGCAACGCAAACAAAATGAGGCATTTTCACATTAAGTTTCTTCCAAAATCTGTTAACACATATAGCAATACCGTGGAGCGCGCCCCAAATAATGAAAGTCCAATTAGCCCCATGCCAGATACCGCCAATTAAGAACGTAACAAACAAGTTGCGATAAGTTTTTAAATCGCCGAGCCTGTTACCGCCTAGGGGAATATAAATATAATCCCTAAGGAAGCGAGAGAGCGTAATATGCCACCTGCGCCAAAATTCTTGAATACTTTCTGATTTATAAGGTGAATTAAAGTTTTGAGGCAGTTTTATATTAAACAAATATCCTATTCCCATAGCCATATCGCAATAGCCGGAGAAATCGAAATAAAGTTGAAAAGTATATGCAATACTTGCGCACCAAGCCTCAAAGCAGGTTAATATTTGAATTTCATCAAAAGCAGGTTTAACGAAAGTTGATAAATAATCAGCAATCATAACTTTTTTCATAAGCCCGATTGCAAGCAGGAAAAGTCCTATTGAAATATTTTTATGATTAATAACTCTGTTTCTCAAATTTGCGAACTGAGGCATCATTTCTTTGTGATGAACGATAGGACCTGCAATCAGTTGCGGGAAGAACGTAACAAAAAGAGCATAAGTAAGAAAATCATACTCTTTAGTTTTGCCCTCGTAGCTGTCAACGATGTATGCAATCTGCTGGAAAGTAAAAAAGCTGATAGCAAGAGGCAGGACAATGTGCATATAATTAAAATCTTGTTTAAAAAGCATATTAATATTGTGTATAATAAAGTCAAAATACTTATAATATGCGAGCAAAGCTATATTTGCGCATACGGCAAAAATCATCAGCAACTTTTTATTAATTTTAAGGTTATCTTCGCTTGAAAGAGCCGAACCCATAGAATAATTAAATACCATAGAAATCAAGATTAAAGGCAGATAATCTATCTTCCAATAAGAATAAAATATTAAGGAAGCTATAACGAGCCAAGCAGAAGCAGGCTTAATGAGCTTCATTTTATTAAGAAAGAAATAAACAATAAAAGTAATCGGAAGAAAAATAAACAAAAATTCTATTGAATTAAACAGCATTATCAATAACCTTTCTAATTTCAGCCTCCCACATAGGATTTTCAGCCTCCCAGTGGAACAAGGCTTTTCTTTGCTCTGATAAATTCTTTTTTATATTATTTTTATCGGTATAAACACCGTAATTATTTTTATGCAGTATAAGGCAGTCAAGAATAACAGTACCGAAAGCAGAAGTAGCATGCGACATTTCCGCGAAATACTTTGTATTTGCGTCAACTTTTTCCGATGTTAAAGAGTTAACCCAATCAAAATCAACATAGTCAAAATTTTCCGCCAAAAGAGTTTTCCAGCGTTCAAAAACAGGTAAAAATCCGAGTTTATTAATTAGCGACATATCCATTGCATGAGTAGGATTTATATAAAACTTAACTTTATAACCGTTTTTTTCCATATCACACTTAAACTCTTTTAATTTAAGAATTTCATTTTCGGATAATACCGCATTAAAATAATTTCCGCCGTAATAGCCCAATTTGCTTATAAATAAAGGGGTTAAATCAACAGGCTGTGAAGTTTCTGCATTACCGTTATATTTTATATTTTTTATAACCGTTATAACACTTGAAATTATTGTATTAAAAGATAATACAACGGGATTAAATTCGGAGATTGTAAGATTTTTGTTATTTGAAAAAGAAACAGCCCGTTTATTATCCTTATTTTTTTCAAGAAATCGAAAAAAATCGAGTCCGACATATATTGTTTTAATTTCGGGATGAATTTTAACCAGATTTTTAGCCATTTTAACGGTTTCATCATGTGAAAGAGCGTTCATACCAAGGTTTTTAGCAATTTTTCCGCCTGTAATTTTTCCGTAATAATCTTCGGAAATGGTTGAATTTACTCTTGAAGAACCGAGGAACACAGTATCAACAGGTCTTTTTTCAAGTTTAAAAGATATTATTTTTGTAATTCTTTGATTTCTGCCCGCTTCAGGTTTAATTTTATTAAATTTATTAATTAAAGGAGTTTTAAATATATCATAAGGATCAACCGATATATTAAACACTGCAAAAAACAGAAGCAATGAAAAGAAAGTCGTAAATAATTTTTTATTATAAAATTTATACTTCATCCGAACATTTAACCTTTGCGAAATCAACAAAACTGCAGGCAAACTTATCCCAAGGCAAATCAGAAGCAGTTTTAAACGCTTCATTACACATTAATTTATAATCATTCTCACTTAGTTTCATAGCCATACACATTTTATCAAAAAAACCGTTAACTTTATCGTCATGGTCAAAATCAACAGTAATTCCGTTAATACCGTTTTTAATAACATCAACGGCACCGCAGACGGAAGAAATAAGAACAGGCTTATAAAATGACATAGCTTCCAATACGACAAGCCCAAACGCATCTTTCAATGTAGGCATAAGAAAGAAATCAATTGAACGATAAAAATCAGACATATCTTTTTGCAGAGGCAGAAACTCAATATAATTTTTCAATCCCAGAAAGCGAATTAAGAGTATAACAAAAGGATTTTTAGACGCCTTATCGGTAATTATGCGAATTTTAAAATTATCATATAATTTTTTAAGTTTATGAGCTGCAAAAAGAGAAACATAACCGCCCTTATTACGAAATTTACGAGCGCACATACCAAAAATAACGGGATTTGATTTAGCCCTCGGGCAAAATTCGGAAATTTCAGGAGAAATTTCAACGCCGAGCGGAATTACCGCAATTTTATCGGGAGAAATATTATAATTTTGAATATAATCACGTTTAACAATATTGGAAGAAACAACAATTTTAGGAGTCTTTTCCGCATTAATCAACGCGGTTTTATGTTTTTTTAAACGCTTTTTATATGCCTTGCTAAAAAATCGTTCAAATATATGTATAAGCCCGTTTTTTTTCATTTGAAATGCAAAAGAATGGTTATGAGCCAAACTTATATTTGCAGGATATTCAAGATTAAAAGATATAACAAGGTCATAATTTTTAATGATATTACAATAGTTATCATCAAAATTTTTATCTCTAATAAAAATATTAACCAAACTGCTTGATTTAACATAAGAAACCGCGGTATAAACGTCAACGGAATAACCGCGGTTAATAAGTTCTTTAATTATGTAGGAATTAACCTTTTCGCCGCCGCCGAAGAATGCGCCCTCATTATATTCTGTCGCAATAACTGCTGCTTTGAGATTATTTTCCATAATTATTTATTAAGTCCTTACAGTTTTTTTAACTATATATTTGTTATCTGAAGTTTTCAAGTCAGAATTTTTCGGTTTAATATATTTTTTAGAGCCGTCCGAATTAGTCTGTTTAACCTTACCCTTAGAATTATCAGCTTTTTTCTCAAATTTAGAGAACGGATTTTTCATATCCAAGAGCCATTGCAGCCCGACTTGGAAGCCGACACCCGTAATTCCGCCGTTAATGAAGTTAAACTGACCGTATGCGGCAACGGTATCTTTAAATGTTTTAGTTGCACCTATGCCGTATTGGAAATATCCGTGTTTAAATCTGACATCAGGCAAATCGACGTTACCTGCTTTTCCATAAACTCTGTCATTAATAAAGAACATATATTGCAGAGTTCCGTACAAACTCCATGTTTCTTTAGAAAGTATAATATTCAACCCGGGAGCCACATTAACGGCATTAAGCATTTTTGTTTTCATAGTCATTTCACCGTAGCCCGTATCCCACTTATTTGCGCCAAATCCGTTATATGCCATAAATAAGTTAGGCTGTAAAATAAAATCTCTCAAAGCGTGGAAATTATATGCTGTTTTAGCAGAAACCCCAACGAACCAATTAGCGGGATCATCATTATACCCCTCAACATCCATTTCATTGTTGTAACCGCCGCCGTATGCCGTAACAGATGTAATAAAGTCCTCATCGCGGATAAATGTACCCATAACACCGAGTTGTCCGCCGTTTTGTGTCATTCTTACGGTGTCATACTTTTGATGTGCGCCCATATAACCAACGTAACCGGTCGGAATAAATGTCCAATCCTTGTTTAATTCAATTGCGGGAAGGTCAGCCCCTGCCAATGTTCCCCAAGAGTTATTTCTAACATCCAAATTATGAGTTAAATCAAACTTTTCAAAAGACATATATGATTTAGACCAAAGTCCGCCCTCTTTGTATGTCCTTTGATAAGGTGCATATAAAGGTGCAAGCGCCGAATATTTATTTAAATTTTTGGATTTATCAATTAAAGTTTCATCGTGGAGTATATAGTGGTTAGTAACTATATCATCAACATGTAATTGATTTGAATACATAGCAAGAGTAGCGACTTGATCCCTGAATACTTGAGGATTGAAGCGTGCCAAATATGCCTGATACCAGCCTCGCAATGCAGGGTCATCCTCCGAACCGTTATACATTGAGCGCAGTCCGTACCAGCCGATAGGAGTCTTTTTAAGTTCATCAGTTGCCGTAAAATCAAAATTTTCATCTATATTTTCGGTATTAAATATTTTAAACTCGCTGTACCAATCAACGGGAGCACCGCCTACAAAATCAAATTCAGATACATTAAGTTTACTTTTTCCGCCCTCTGCCGCTGCTGCTTGAGTCAAGTTTTCAAAAGCAAATTGGTCGCCGTTGTGGTGTCTTGGGTCAACATCAACACCAAAGTTAGCGTGATCATCTACTGTCAGACCTTTTAAGTTTCCACTGTCAACTCCGCCGTTTCTTAAACTTAAGGTAGATTCGCTTTCAACAGTAAATTCTGCATTGGCTTCTTCAGCGCAGCCCTGTCCGAATGTAAGTCGTGACTTGTCTTTTAAATCTACACTGCCGCCCGTAATTTCACTTTCACCGGCGATTGTAATATCAGAGCCGTTATCAAAGGTAGATTTACCATCCGATTGTTTAAGAACTGCACTGCCCGAGTTTGTAACATTATCTGCTTTAAGTGCACTATCAGCACTATCAAGAACAATAGTACCGCTCCATTCATCCTCCTTAATTGAAGGATCTTCATTTTCACCGTTAAGTTTTAAAGTAGCTCCTTTTTCAACATGAAGTGTAGAACCTTCTTCAATATGAAGTTCAACTTCCTCTTCTATATCACCCGTAAAATTAAAATATGATTCTTTCTTTAAGTTAAGCCTGCCTTTTGTTGCCTCAAGCTCGCCAATGCTTTCGCCTTCTTTTTGTTTGTTCCAAAAATTAAGCGTACCGTCTTCATCAAGTTTAACTTTACCTTTCCAAGTATCAGCCGAGCCATCATCATTATCTATGTCAAGGCTTCCGCCGTCTTTGATTGTGAGTTCCGTATTTTCTTCAACAGTGACTTGTACCGCCTTAGCGATTGAGCTGTCTTTTGTTATATTAAATTTTGTTTCTGTTTTTGGTTCTTCGCTACTTCCGAATTTAACTATACCATTACTTGCCGTAAGTTTGCCGTTTTTATCAGCACCTTCTGCACCGCTTGTGAAGTCGCCAGTAAGAGTTAAAGAACCGCCCTCCACATCAACAGTTCCCTTCCAAGTATCTTTATCATCAAGCTCTAAAGAACCGCCCTCAACGACAGTTGCGGTTCTTCCCTCTGATATTTGAACCTCGACTTCCTTTTTTATACTTGAATCTTTGCCAACCGTAAAATCAGTATCAAGCTCAAGTTTACCGCTTACAGCATTTAATGAGCCCTTAAAGGAAGAGTCTTTAAAGAAATCTTTGGTAATGTCAAGGTTACCGCCGTCAAGAGTAACTTTACCGTTCCAAATATCTCCCTCACCCAGTTCAACTGTTGCTTTATCACTCTTAACAACAAGTTCAGAATTTTGATCTATTTGTGCATTTACTTCTCCTGCAATAGATGAACTTCCGCCGAGAGTCAATTTACCGCCATTTTCAATATGAAGATTACTACCGCCCGACATTGTCAGCTTGTCAACGGACTCACTTTCAGCAGTTTGGGCTTTCCAATCAAGAGTACCGCCTGACACAGATGAAGTTCCGCCAAAGAATTTAGAACCATTTTCTACATTTGTTGTACCGCTATCTTGAGTAAATCCGCCTGTATAACCCGAAGCGTCACCTTTTAGAGTTAAATTACCGCTGTTTTTAATGCTTCCCGAGTCAGCAGAACCGCCTGTGACTGTACTTTCAAATGTCATATTCCCGCCGTTTTCGACAT
>CANPWQ010000046.1 GCA_947584965.1 Candidatus Gastranaerophilales bacterium
GTATAAAAGTTATTATTATGCTATATTTTTATAATTTTCTATAAGTGAGAATATTGAGAGGCTGTTTATATCTGTAATTTTCTCATATAACTTTTGCGTAAAAAGTTCCAATGTAATACATTGAGAGGAGTTTCTAAAACAAAGATACGACAAGGGTTTATCGGGTTGGCAGAAATCTTTTTTTATGCCAATTTTTTCAAAATTGTAATTTTCCCTCCCCCCCCCCTTTTTTTCCCGCCCCTGACAACTGATATTGAATGATATTAAATGAGATTATTACCGATAAAACATAAAACTATATATTTTTTACTCGCCTAATAAACCTCCGGGTTCTAATTTTGATAATTTAACAAATAATATTATAAGTAATAGAAATATCTCATATAATGTTAAATAAATAATTGATAACACATTTAGAATTCGTTTTATTTTCCTTAAAATCTTAATATCTTTTTCGTTTTTTTGTTTTTCAATTATTAAATTCATTATTGCCATTATAAATGTAGGTATATTAAATTGTATTATTAATGATAATATATAATTAAAATTACCTCTATAATTATATGGATATAAAGAGATAGTATCAGGCAATGTAAGAATCAGAGCCGCCAGAAAATATATCAATACATCTTTTTTAAACATTATTTCATATCCTTTAACGAATTTTTAGGTATTATAACATGATACATTTAAAATACGGTTTTATTTTTCCCTGTTCTTGCAACTTACGACCTGTTTGCACTAATTTACTTTTGCTGTTTTTATTAAAATCATAAACATCTGTTACTAATAGTTCTAAATCTCCGTTTTTCCTAAATTTCATCTGTTTTATATCAACAGAACCTAAAGCATTATAAAAATTGGTATCTTCAAAATCCAAACTGCTTTCAACTTCAAGATTATTTTTCAATTTTGTTTTTGACTTTTCATATATTTTTTTAAATCCGCTCTCTTTCACCAAAACTTTAGCCAAATCTTTTGAACTGTCTGATTGTGCATCAATAAAAATCCCCTTTGTTGATTTATAGATTATTTTTCGGATTTGAGCATTAAGATTTTTCTATATTATTAACCATATCTTTTCCTCTTTGAAATGCTATTTGAAGGTCTTTCGGGAATTGTTCTTCTTTGTGCTTTAATTTGTCATTCTTATCAAAAACCTCGACAACGTATTTATCATAATCACTAAACTGATAAGTATCATAGGCAAAAATTCTAACGGGTTTTTCAAATACTGTTGTTATCATAAATTCTGTTTTATCAAACATATCAGGGTACATTTGATTTGAAAGAGCTTCTGATACATTCATTGTATAAATCATTGCGGTTTTAAGTTTCTTTGGAGCAATTGAAGGATAACCCTCTTTGTATTCAAAGAAAGGGAAAGTAAGACGTTCTATAAAGCATCTTGTAACACCAGTTACATCTGAGCAATATATTGGACTTGCTATAACAAGACCGTCAGCAGTTGATATTTTATCCAATACGGGAGATAAGCCGTCAGGGTATGAACATCTGCCAAAGTTTTTGCCCTCTTTTAATTTGCAAGCAAAACAGCTTCTGCAGCCTTTAAAATCAATGTCGTATAAATTGATAATTTCAGCTTTTCCGCCTGCTTCTTTTACTCCATTAGCAAAACTTTCACACATTTTTGCAGTATTCTGCTTTTTTCTCGGACTACCGTTTGCTATAATAACTTTTTTCATTTTAATGCTCCTTAAATATTATATTGGTTTATTAAAAATTATAGATATTTAACCGTTTGGGATAATTCATTTCCGGTATTGTGCATAGGAGAAGGCTCTTTATTAGAGTATCCTGCGGAAAGTATTGCAACAGGAATAATATTATCAGCTAAATTAAATGTTTTTTGAGCGATTTTTGAATCAAAATATCTTTCACGTGCTAACTCTAAAAATGAAATAACTAAACTCCTTTTATATTATTTAATATATGCCAAAACAACATTTTTGCAAATTATATAATAAAATTTATAAATAATCTGACAATAATATATAATATCAATATCAAAAAAATTTAATTTCTTGTTTTATACCAATATAAAAATGGAAAGGTTTCCTATATGCAAATTTCATTTAAGGCAAATATACCTAAAACTATATCTGAAAAATATTACTCGCCTCTATCAAAAGCCAATACTATTGTGATTCTTGGTAGTTCTAAATCTACTGATGAAATATTAAAATATATGGATATGTGTTCTAATATCACAAAATCAATTATTCTGTCAGGAAAGAATATAGTGCATGGATGCGGAAATTCCGGTATAATGGGTAGCGCATATAAAGCAGGTGAAGAGTATTCAAAAAGAGATGAGCAAAATAAACCTTTACAGAATTTGGCAATCATCGCAAATCCCCTATGGGGAGATGAGGATTTAGAAAATTGCATACCATTAACAACAACTAATAGCGAAGCTGAAAGGATTGAAAAATTTGCTGATGTAGCAAATACAATTGTTGTTTTCCCGGGTAGTGTATCCACTATTCAAGAAGCAGCAACACTAATTGCTAAAAATTATTATGGGAAACCTGAAAAGAAAAAACAGGTGATTTTGGTCGGCAAAGAATTTTTTAAAGGACTCACAACTCAATATGAACAATTATATAAATCCGGGCTTATAAAATGTCCGCCTGAAAATTTATATAAAATTGTTGACGACGAATCCGATTTATTAAATTTAATCAATGAAAGCAAAACTGTATAATACTCAGGCTAAGTGATTTAAATAATCGTGCTTATGTTTTTCTATACATCAATAATAAGTTTTAACTCAAATTTTTAGAAAGTTAATATCTCATTATCATCAGGTACTAAAACGTTATTTAATTTCAGATTTTTAATATCATCTCTTGTAACTGTCAGATGGCTTACCGTATCCATATGGCTTGCAATAATTTTGGAATTTTTACAATATGATGAAATTTCTTTCATATCATCTAAATTCATAATTATTCTTTCACCGTTTAAGACAGTAGCTCCGCAGGAATTTGTTACAATAACATCCGGATTATATTTATCAAGCGCTTCTTTTACTTCTTCGCACCAGATAGTATCACCTGCAACGTACAGAGTTTTTTCATTTTCTGATTTAAATACTATTCCCATAGAATCATACGGCATTCCTGCCTGTTCGCATATAGGTTTTATTATTTCTCTTTTTCCATGCTGACAGTTTGTTTTATATAGGTTTATTCCTTCAAAATCCGTTCCGTTTACACTTATCACTCTTACATCTTTAAAACCTGAGTTTTGGATTAATTCTTTGTCAATTTCCGACTGAACAAAGAAAGGAATATTTTTATTAATTGCTTTTTCTGCAAATTCGTCCCAGTGGTCGGGGTGATAGTGAGTTAAAATAACCGCATCAACATCAACAATTTTTTCAATAGAAATCGGAAGTTCAACTCTCGGCTGTCTTATGTGAGAATTTATTCCTGCGTCAAAACCTGCCATATAATCTTTAGGCATAAGCCAAGGGTCAACTAAAAATCTTTTATTGTTGTATGTAATAATTATTGTTGCGTTTCTGATTTGATGAATTTGCAAATTACTCATATTTGATACTCCTTTATTTAAGATTAACATTGTTCAATAAAATATATAACACAATTTTGTTTATAATACTATTAACTATACATATACAAATTGACAAAAATGAATTTTGTAAAAAAATTTGAAATTTATGATAGAATAATTTAATATTGATTTATAAGCTCGGGCGAACTAATAAAAAGACTATAATCGCCGGGTTAACCATAAGGCTGTAGGTTTGATTTTAACTGAGAAATTATTTTAGGAGAGTTGACAACTCAAATGCACAAAGTAAATCTGAAAAATTTTATAATCGGCGGTGATAAATTAACTATTCTGGCAGGGCCATGTGCTATTGAATCAAAAGACATTCTTTTTAAAACAGCAGAACATTTGAAAAATCTTACCATAGAACTCGGGATTAATTTTATTTTTAAATCATCTTATGATAAAGCGAACAGAAGCTCCATAAACTCATACAGAGGTTTAGGAATTGAAAAAGGGATTGAGCTTCTTGGTGAAGTTAAAAAAGAATTTGATTTGCCGATTGTTACGGATATACATAATCCTAATGAAGCAGAATTAGCTGCTAAAGTTGCAGATATTATTCAAATACCCGCATTTTTATGCCGACAGACGGATTTGCTTGTTGCTGCGGCAAAAACAGGGAAAATTATTAACATAAAAAAAGGGCAATTTTTAGCACCTCAACAAATGAAATCTATTGCAAATAAAGTTCTAGAATCGGGAAACGATAATATTACAATTACGGATAGAGGCGTAACTTTTGGGTATAACAATTTGGTTTCCGATATGCGCGCTATTCCGATAATACAAGAAATGGGATATCCCGTTATCTTTGATGCTACACATAGCGTTCAACTGCCGGGCGGTTGCGGTGAGTGTTCATCGGGAGAAAGAAAATTTGTTCCGATACTTGCAAAAGCTGCAGTTGCAGCAGGTGCTAACGGTTTATTTTTTGAAGTTCATCCTAATCCCGACAATGCTCTTTGTGACGGAGCTAATATGATTAACTTTAATCAAGCTGATGTTATATTTAAAATTTGCCGTGATATATTTAATCTTGTAAAATAATTACCAAGGATAATCGTCTGATATTTTCCAATCATCTTTAACTATTACGGCAGCGCAATAATTTCCGCTCTGACTTTTGTTACAATTATTTGTGTTATCTGCTGTTATTAACTTTTCTTTAGTAAATTCATGCCCGTATGGAAGTAATTTTCCCTCATAATCGGGATGTTCTTTATTTTGCGCCCAATATTCAAACATAAAAATATCCCTTGCAACAGTATTAGAATATTTTTTTCCGTTTAAATCAACATAAAAGCGTATAACCTTATTATCATCGGTACTTTCGGTTTTCATACCGACAAACATTCCGTCATTCAAATAAAATTTTCTCCAAGATGCATCTAATGTTTTTTCCGTACCGTTTAATTCTTTAAATTTAAATTCACATTCTTTATCTTTACTTTCTTTACAATCTTCCATTAAGACTAAGTATGATTTTAAATAATCATCAAAAAAAGCATTTGTCGCCTGTTCACCAGACCCTGCGGGGAAATCCCAATAATTATGAAATCCGTTAAATACTTCGGTTTTTTTAAAGACTTGCGATAATACGGTATTTGTTTTTTGTAACTTTGCAATAGTTTGTTGTTTCATTGTATTAGCTATCAGATTACTCATTACCATTGCAGCTATTACTCCTATTAAAGTAAGAGCTATCAATGTTTCTGCCAAGGTAAATCCTTTTTTATCAGCTTTTATCAACTTTCTCAATGCCCCTTATACTTATCAACCACACTATACAAGTCTTTTTTTTCATCTCCTTCCAATATTACAAGCGGAAGCCTTACTGTTTCCTTTATTATACCAATATGTGATAATGCTGCTTTAACCGGTACGGGATTTGGTGCCATAAACAACTTCTTAAACAGCGGATATAATTGAATATGTAATTTTAATGCATCTTCGTTTCTACCCGTTTTAAAAAATTGTATCATTTGTTTTATCTTATCACCTGCAATATGGGAAGCAACGCTTATTACTCCATAAGCACCCAATGATAACATTGGAAGCGTTAAACTGTCATCACCCGAATATATGATAAAATCATCAGGGCACATTGATTTTATATCACTTATTAAATCCAAATCAGAGTTACTTTGCTTTAACGCTGCAATATTTTTAAATTCTTTAGCAAGTTTTGCTATTGTAGCGGGCTGCATATTTACTCCCGTTCTTCCGGGAATATTATACAATATTATAGGTAAATCAACAGCTTTAGCTACTGCGGAAAAATGTTCATACATACCTTTTTGTGACGGCTTATTATAATAAGGTACTACGGTAAGTATTGCATCAGCCCCAAGTTCTTTAGCTTTTAATGAAGATTTAACAGCAGTTTCCGTTGAATTAGAACCTGCTCCCATTATAAGTTTTATTCTGCCGTTGACTATTTTTTTAACGAATTTAAAAATTTCATATTCTTCTTCGTGTGAAAGTGTAGGAGTTTCACCTGTCGTTCCCGCAACCAAAATGGCGTCAGAGCCTGTATTTATTAAATGATTAACAAGTTTTTCCAATGCGGGATAATCAACACTTAAATCCTCATTAAAAGGAGTTATCATTGCCGTAATAAGTTCACCTGCGTTATATCTCATATTTTTACCTCTTAAAAAACCTGCATTTCTATCACTTTTTCCGCAATTCTTACGGTATTTAAAGCGGCTCCGATTCTGAGGTTATCCGCTACACACCAAAATGTAATTGCGTTATCAAATGCAATATCTTTTCTTATTCTGCCTACATATACAGGATTTGTATTTGCTGCCTCTACTGCCGTCGGAAATTCGTAATTTGCAGGATTATCAACAACTTTAACCCCCCATGCTTTTTCTAAAATTTCTCTTGTTTTTTCGGCGGTTATTTCTTTTTCAAATTCAACCGTAACTGCTTCAGAGTGACCTATAAACACGGGGACTCTGACTGCTGTACAAGATATAGGCGTATTAGGGTTCAAGTGAAGAATTTTTCTGGTTTCATTTGTTACTTTCATTTCTTCTTTTGTGTAGCCGTTATCGCAAAATACATCTATTTGAGGAATACAGTTATAAGCTATTGGTTTTTTAAATACTTTATTTTCAAAAGGTTTATCTTCATTTACTGCCATTGTATTTTCTTTAAGCTCGTTAATGGCAGCTAAACCAGCACCTGATACCGATTGATAAGTACTAACAACCATTCTTTTTATACCCGCGTAATCATGCAAAGGTTTTAAAACAAGCATTAATTGTGATGTTGAGCAATTAGGATTTGCTATTATACCTTTATGAGTTCTGATATCTTCATCATTAACTCCTGCAATAACAAGCGGAACATCTTTTTCCATTCTGAAAGCACTGGAGTTATCAATATAAACAGCGCCACGTTTAACAGCTTCTTTTGCCAACGCTAAACTTGTTGAACCGCCTGCCGAAGCTAAAACTATATTTATCCCCTCAAAAGCGTCGGGAGTTGCTTCTATGACCGTATAATCTTTTCCTTTAAATTGTATTGTTTTACCCGCACTTTTTTTACTTGCAAGAAATTTTATATCCTCATATACAACATTATTTTCTTCCAATATTTTTAAAATATTTCTGCCGACAACACCTGTTGCACCAAGTACTCCGATTACGGGTTTTCTCATATTCCTTACTCCTCATTTTATTCAATTATCCTACAAAGCCATTGTTATTACAAGCATTTAAATTTTTTGTTATTTTTATTTCAACCTTGTTAATTTTTATTAAAAATTTAATCTTAATTTAAAAAAAAATCATTCGTATACTTTACGAATTTGAAAAACAGATGTATAATTATTTTGTTATTAATGTTTCGGCTAGTGTAAATATTGCAAGTTCTTAAATCTTACATTTAAACTTGCATTTTTTTTATATTTTATTTTTGATTTCTTCTCTGTTTTCGTATTGGGTAAGATTATTTATAGTCATATTTAATATTCTGTCTACCGCCTCTTTTGTATCGTAAGCTATATGAGGCGTAGCTATAACATTTTTTAAATTTAATAATTTATTGTTTATTAGCGATGTGCGAAGATTTTTTAAATTTATATTTTCCCCGGGGCGCTTATTAGAAATTGTTTCTTCAAACTCTAATACATCTAATGCCGCACCCCTTATTCTTCCGTCTAAAAGTGCTTCATACAGTGCTTCCGTATCTATAAGTTCTCCGCGTGCCGTATTTACTATCACCGCCGTTTCTTTCATTAATGATATCTTATCCGCGTCTATAATATGATATGTTCCGGTTGTTAACGGTGCATGAAGCATTATTATATCCGATAATTTGCATAACGTATCAATATCAGCGTATTTTATATTGTATTCTTTTTTTAATTCCTCATTTTCAATAACATCCGAACAGATTACATTCATTGAAAATCCTTTTGCTATTTTTATCGATTTTGAACCAATAGAACCTGTTCCTATTATTCCTATTGTTTTGTCGAACAGTTCCATACCGAAAGTTTCGGGGTACATATCACCCATTTTTAATTCGCTTTCTCCGTAGCATATACGCCTTACAAGATTTAAAAGCAGCCCGTAAGAGTATTCTGCAACAGTATAATCTCCGTAATGAGGTGTATTAGCTACTATTATTCCGTGTTCGAAGCAATATTCGGTATCTATATGGCTATATCCGACCGAACGGGTTAAAATTAACTTTAAATTATCAAATTTTTTCAGTGTTTCAGCATTTAGCCTTGAGCCGGTAAAAACCGATATTATTTCGCTTCCACTTTCAAAAACACTTAATTCGCTATCAGGCAAAAGTTCTTCTTCTTTAAATTTTAAATTGTATTTTTCTGTTAACTCCTGCTCAAAAAATCTGCGTTCATATTTTTTTGCTTCATAAAATATAATATTATTCATTATGCTCTCCGTTTGTTTTTAAATTATCAAAGAAGAACATATTTTAAATTAGCCCGTCAGATATATACTTTAATTTCAAAAAATAACAAAAGGGAAATCATTTTTTAGCGCATATTCTTTTAAAAACTCGGAATATTTTTCTATAAACTCCATTATATTCCTAAATTATCATACCTTTTTTTAATGAGAAAGTATAATTTGGTTATAAAAATTATAAAGAAGAATAATATTCATCAACAGATTTTGAAAGAGAATAAACTGTTTTAGTAAATTCAGATTTTATTTCAGGGTTTTTTAAATATTCTAAGATTTCCTTTTTAGTGCCTTTAAAAATATAGTTAGATGTAATTCTGTCACTGTTTAACCTGTGAACTCCGATTATAAGTCGTCTCATATCGTTAGGTTCATTTGCATCGTTTTCAATACTTATTAATGCTTCATTTTGAGTATCTGGAACATCAAAGGCAACAAATATTCTTCTGAATTTGCCGTTTTCAGGTACTTCTCGTTCAGCTCTTTGTCCGAGTATATTATATGCTTTTGGTACTAAAATATTCATAATTTCATCTTTAGTCATAATATTTTGTGCTTCTTTTTGAACGCCCGAAAATGTAGTATTAAACTGATTATTATTTACATTCATAATTTCTTCCTTATTATAACATATTTAAAACATATGAATCTTTTTTTTTGTCAGTGTTTCTTTGCTTTTATTTCTATTAAACCGTCAGGGCTTAATAAATGTAATTCTTCTGCAGTTAGAGATGACGATTCAAATACAGGTTCGGTTGTTTCTATTCCGAGTTCTTTAAGCCTTAAATATTGATAAGTTTTGGTTAAAAACAGATTATATTCATCAAATGTTTTGTCTGACATATTTTTAATAATATTATAAATATCGGAATATTCTTTGTCTTCTTCGGTTATTTTACCTGTTCTGATATCATAAGGTATATGTTCTGCGTCTGCAAATTTGTTAAGCAGAGTACCCCTAATTTGAAGTTCTCCGTGACCTGTTGTTCCGTCTGCAAAAGTATGTTTAACATTCATCTGAGCGGAAGCATAACCTGATTGTTTAACTGCACCATCAGTTTCTAAATTTATTGTATAATCAAAACTGCTGTTTATATCAACTTTTGAACCTGCACCATTATTAAATCTGTCTAAGGATATTATTTTAAGGTTTTTCTTTGTTGCAAAATAATATGCGTCAGCTATATCCTGTATTTGTCTTGTAGTGAAATAAGAAGCAATATCATCACCATAATTGTTTAATTCCATAATTGTGAGTCTGCCGTTTCTTATTGCCTCAACTAATCTTTCTACAACTTCATGTGTTTGTTGTTCTTTCAATAAATCCAGTATTGTACATTTTATTTCTTCAATTGTTTCAATCTCGGAAGTATTTAAAGTTGATGTATCTCCGTCTAAATAACTTACAAATTCTTCATAACTTATACCTGTATTGTATAAACAGCCTTCAATTATTTTTTTAGCTTCTTCTTCGGTTACTGATTTTAATTGTATTCTTGTACCGTATGCATCGCTTATTGCATCAGTACAGGATTGTTCTGAATTATATTGAACATCTCCGTTTTTGTATTTTTTCTCTAATTTTTTAATAATAGAATCAATTCCTTTTGCTCTGCCTTCTACCTCACCATTTATGCTAGGAATGTTAGAAAATTCACTTTGTATCTGATTAATTGCTTCATCAATATGACTAAGAGTATTTTGGTGAATGTTTTCGGCATTTTGCACAAAAAACTCTTTTACTTCCGGCGAAATATGAAAATTATATCCTAAAAATTCAGCAATTTTAGCAATTGTTTTAGGGAAGTATCTGACAAGATATTCACTTCTGGTTTCAATTTCGCTTGTATTAATTCCATATGTAGTCATAAGCATATTAGTTTCAGCAACAAGTTCGGATAAACCGTTATTAAAAAATCCACCACCAGTTTGCGAGAAATATTGAATCAATTCTTGAGCTAACTCAGGATATTTTAACTTGAATGAATCCATTTCTTCATTATATATGTCAATAAGTTCTTGATTCTTGCTTATAGTTCCTTCTATATTTACACCACTAATATTTTTAAGATCAATACTATGACCCATTTCATGTGACAGTACTCCAAGGTTTAACCCTATAGATAATTCTCCGTTTTCAGGGTTAATTCTACTTAACAACTCATTCACAATAGTTATTTGGGAACACTTTGATAGACTAATTAATTGGTCAGCAGGCAGAGTTTTCACAAATTCAAAGAACGCCTTTTGCATTGTTTTTTCGTCATCAAAAGAAGTACTGATACTATCGTCATAAGGTGAAAGTTTACTTTGAAAATCTACTGTTATTGAAGAACCATCATCTTGTGTTACGGTTACAATCATATTATTTTCATTAAATGATGCTGTATATTTCTTTCCATTTATCGTTGTAGTTGTTGTTCCGTCAGAATTTATACTCCAGCTTCTTTCCATTGAAAGCAGCTGCTTGCCTTCCGTATCTGTTATGTCATATTTATACTCATAAGATTTTACTTTACCTGTTTCATCAATTTCTTGTGTATAATTTCTGTTAACCTTAGAATTTTCATATTCGTAATTTTCTTGGTATTTAGTTACTCCATTTTCGGATAAAACAGAAGAAAGAACTTTTCCGCCTTGAATTGTCCCGTTTTCTATAGCTTCAATTACATCCATATCTTCAGGATAATCACTTAAATCATATCTTTTTGTTTCATAAGCACCTTTAAGCGTATCTGATGCTTTAGTATATAAAATATAACTTGGTTCACCATCTTCATTATTTACAATTTCAATTTGTGAAAAAATATCAGATCCTTGTCCATCATTAATTTTATTTAAAATTATGGTTCTATCTTGACCATAATACCAAGTTTCAGTTTTATCACCATTTATCTCGGCAGTACTTTTCGTAATTGTGCCATCCTGATTAATTGTAACTGTTTTCCTCACTATAACATTTTTGCCCGTTATAGAAACTTTTGAATCTACTTCTTTAGTTGCGGTAATTTGAATACCTGCATTATTTTGCAGTTCTTGAAGTTGAACTATATATCCTTTACTATCTCCAAGTTCATTTAAGAATGAACCATAATCAAACATATCCTGATATAATAATCCTTCTGAATAGCTCAATCCTAAATCATTTAATGTAGTAATGTTTTTATTGTAATTTAAAATATTTTTCCAATCTATATCAGATACAAAATCTGTAGAAAAATCTTTCTTATTAGTGATTGCATCAGATATATCTTTTATTATTTTTATTTCCTGTTCATTATATCCCGCATCCTTTAAAATATTATCAAAAGAATTTCCAAATTCTGCATTATAAGCTCTTGTAAATGCTAATGAACCAAACATCCCAGCATTTTTTTCTATATTTTCCATTGTTACTATTCCGCATTTTTTTAATTGTGCAAGAATATAAGCCTTACCTGCATATATATGATTGCTCATTGCGGTAAAATTTGTATAAAAAGAATTATCTGTGTATTCTCCTGCTTCTATAATATCTAACACAGCTTGTTCTGAAAAATTAATACCATATTCATTTTTTAATCGACTACATGTATATTTAATTATTTTTGCAAAATCTTTACATAATTCATTTATATCTTGTTTTTGAGATAACCATTCAAAGTCTTTATTTTTTTCTAATATTTTCAATACGGCAGATTCAAGTTCTTCTGTTGTCATCACAGAAGAAGAAATTGGAGCAGAGTTATTTTGAAGAGAGTTGTGCGCATCCATCGGTTGAGAAGATGTAATACCCGCAGTAAAATCTACCGGTTGAGGATTATTTCCTCCTGTTATATTTGAAGCAATACCCGCAGTAGCAGCGTTAGCTGAGATAATACCCCCTTGCGCTTGAGCTTGAACGCCTGCAGCTTGA
>CANPWQ010000047.1 GCA_947584965.1 Candidatus Gastranaerophilales bacterium
CCGTTATGAAGCCAATAATTAACAAACTTACAACCGTTTGCACACTCTGATTGCGCTATTTCATTTTCGTGGTGAGGGAAAATTAAATCCGCACCGCCTGCGTGAATATCTATTTGTTTGCCCAAATACTTTCTCGACATAGCACTGCACTCTATATGCCAGCCGGGGCGTCCTTTTCCCCACGGTGAGGGGTAACCGAATTCTTCATCTCTTTTCCACAAAGCAAAATCAAGCACATCTTCTTTTTTATCCGATGTTTCTACTCTTGCCCCTGCCACTAAATCATCTATCGGCTGTTTACTTAGTTTGCCGTAGTCCTTAAATTTTTTTACTCTAAAATATACGTCACCTTCTACTTCATAGGCATAATCGTTTTTTATTAAATCTTTTATTATTGATATCATTTCGCCTATTGTCTTTGTAGCAAACGGTTCTATATCGGGTTTTAAAACATTTAATTTTTTCATTGACCGCGCAAATATTTCATAATATCTGCCTGATATTACCTCTGCCGTTGTATTTTCTTCCCGTGCTTTTTTTAAAATTTTATCATCCACATCCGTTATATTTCGGCAGTATGTAACATCGTATCCCGAAAATTTTAAATACCTGTACAGCATATCCCAAGTAATATAGCACCTTGCATGCCCTAAATGCGGATAATCATATACCGTCGGTCCGCAAACATACATTTTTACTTTGTTTGCTTCAATGGGTTTAAATTCTTCAAGCGCGCTTGAATACGTATTAAATAATCTCATATTTTGTCCTTTTTTTATTATCTTACTACAAATCTGAATTAAAAAAAGGACTACTTGATTACACTTTATATAAAATCAATGTATTTAAATCTTCAGGTCTTATTGTTATTGGTAATTCTTTACCATTTTTATCCAAACATTTTAAATAATAATATTCATTACCGTCTGCGGTTATTTTTGCTATTTCGTACGTATTATTATCTTTAGGATTTACATTTTTAAATTTTGTACCAAGGCTCATACCATGTTTTAATCCTTGCTTTGAATCCATATATTCGGATGAAAATACCAATCTGTTAAATATACTGTCAGCAGTAATTTCCGTTGATATACTTTTTCTGTTCATTTTTTCCTTATAATCGCTTTCAGCTCCACTGTTATCATGTAAAACAAGTACTGCAGAATCATCATCGTTATATCTTAAAAATGCTTGTATATTTTCATGAGGCTGTTGTATTGTTATATTTTTTATGTCGTTTTTATAGGTGTTAGATTTCATTAAAGGAATTGTAACTGTTGCCCCATCATTGAGCGCTGATAATTTTTTATCACTTCTTAATTGTGCAATTCCATTAACATCTTTATAAAATTTATTTATAAATTCATAATCTGTATTGTTAAGCCATTCCCACCTTATAACATTTCTGTTTTGCTGATGGTAATTTTTAGCTTTCGTTTCAAATCCTGTTGCACCTGTTCTGTCACCTGCAAAATCAGTTGGACTCCCCGGAAGCACCGTTAATAATTTATACATTGACAAATATCTGTCCATTGCGGGAACAAGTATATTTTCAAGCATTTTTGCTTCAAGACTTGCCCTATCGGTCCCGTTATAACCTGCTTCATCAAACACACTCGCTATCGCAGTTTCAAACGTTCTTGTTCCAAATGCCTCCGCATCAAATTCCTTACCTTTATATATTCCTGATGCCAAATTGCTTACAGCTGTTTTTAACGATTTTTTTAATTTTTCATCTTTAACTACACTGTCAACTGCATTATTAATTCTTGTCCCCATTGCTATTGCAGGAGCTTTTACTTTTGCATAATCATTTTTATAGACTTTTTCTAAGTTTTCACCTAAACATTCTTTTGCAATCGCTTTATCTTTATCATTTTTAAAATCGGAATAAAATAATCCCATATCCAATGCCAAACAATGCAGTACGCGCGGTTTGTCGTGGTTTCCGATAAATGTGTATGAATTTACAACTCCGTCATCAGGACTTTGGAATAAAAATCCCGGATTGTTTTCTATTTCATACTGCCAGCCTAGATCTAACGATTCCCTTAATTTATTATCTTTACCTTCTCTTGCCTGCCAGCATTGATCGTTAGTCTTTTTAGGAGATTCAAACGAAGTTGCGGAAAACATCTCAGGCAACAGTGAGAAAAAGTAATTGTAATTTGCTACGGTAGTAATTCCTGTTTCTTCTATAAATTTTCTTTCCGCATCACCCCAGCTTTTGTACTTTTCTGTATCCTGATTAGCAAATAATTCTGCCAAATCCGTTATTTCTGCAGTTGTATATGCGTGTGGATTTATTTTTAATATCCCTTCATTGTATTTTTTCCAGAAATCTATTACATTATCCCACTGCTCAGGCATTGAATCTATGCCTTCACGAACAGAATCCATTGCGGCAATATCTTTTGTAGCATCTATTCTCCAACCCATGCCTGCTTCAGTTCTGTCCAATATCATTTCCGCTACTTTAAAATCAATTAATGATTTCGTGGCAAATCTGTTTTTTAATCCTTTATTTATTTTGTTTATGTCCTCAGCGGTTATAGACTGTATTCCTTTTTTCATAGCTTTTAAAACTGTCTGAGCTTCTTCTTCCGAGGTCATAGAATTAAAAGGTACACCTAAAGACTGCATTGTTATTTCTTCCGAATTAACATTAGAAAAATCAAAATGTCCCGACTTATCAATTTTTATATCGGCATTCGGAGCTAAAGATTTTAATAATATGTATTTTGTCAAGTCGGGAACCGCAAGCGTTAAAATATATTTATCACGTTCACTTGCATCTATATTACTTTCAGAGGTAACAATTCCCGACAACATTTCTTTCATCAATGGTACAATATCATTTACATAAAAATCTTCTGCCGATTTATATGTTTTTTCATATTTTTTAGGCAAATAAGGATTACCCGCAGAATATGTATCATAACGTGAAACTCCGATTTCACTTTCAACATTCGGACGTTTTGCAATATACGGAGAAGTTAATATTCCGAGTAAATTTGTTGCAACGGGCAGAACTTCAAACGGGACATCCATTGCTCTCATTAACATATAATCATTTACGGATAAATCAGGTGTTTCATCAATAATTATAGAATGATAATCTTTATTAAATACATTTTCCAATACTTCTTTATCAATATTTTGAGCAGCAGAAGCGGGCAATGCTCCTTTCTTTACTAGTTCATCTATTCCATCTAAATAATCTTGCGGGGTATTATATCTACCGTTAAATAATCCTGAAGTATAGTCAAGGAGTTCATCGGCGCATGATTTAGTCCAATATTTTCCTGCGTTAATGGCATATTCACGAACAGCCATCGCACCCGCGTTAAAATCTGCCACAGCTTCAGCTTTTTCATAAGCGGGAAGTTTTACAAATCTTTCATCATCTTTTAAGCAGGGATAGAACATTAATTTTGCTATATCAACATTACCGTCCCAAAATTCTATCCCGCCTGCATTACTTTTATTAACTACATTAAAAGTGCTAAAGTTTGCAGCTTGTTTTATTATACTTGTATCGGATAAATCTACTTTCCCGTCGTTTTCTTTTGCTATTCTTTTTATATTATTTTCAAGTTCAACAGGGCTTACTTCTATTGGAAAAGGATATACTGCATCATCATGATGAGTAATATCATATATATTGTCCGTATTTTTCTTATCATAAGTTATTAAAGCTGACGGAGATTGAGAGTTCTTTTGTTTTTCGCTTACAAGTCTGTCATCATAAAATTGTATATATGTAGGTTTTTTTGAATCATAATGAGGATTTTTAATTACTTCATTTTGGTCGTTTAAAACAACGGGAGCATTTATCATCTTCATATTTGTATGTTCGCTTTTATCCGGCAATATGCCTAACGATACTAATTCACCTGTTCTGAACATATTTTTTGAAACGGAATTTTCACCTTTTCTTAACAGCTCTGCCATGTGTATTCCGCCATAGCCCTCATTTACAAGTGCAGCATCTGCCACCCAGTTTATGTCATTTTTAAATAATTCTCTTTGAAATACTTTAAAATCTTCTTCCGTTCCGAAATCGGGTGAAATTTGGTAAGCATTTTCAGTCCAATACTTGTGCGAAGATATTGAATCTTTCGTATATGGAGTTCCTACTATTCTTTTTATACCTTCCTGCTGCGATATTTCTTTAAGTCTTGATATTATTCCGTAAAAATTCCCGCCTAATTTATTTGCATGCGTACGAACCGAATTAAGAGCTGTATTTCGTTTTTCCGTATCTAATTTTGTTAACGCCGTACCTCTTAATGCTTCTGTCGGCGATACTGATTTTTCCATGCCCGGATAATATAAATCAGGCATGATTAACTGCATAGGGCCGTTTTTATTAATTGTTGCTCTGTTATTCAGTACTACATTATATTGATTTCCTGCATTTTGATTAAATATACCGATAACAGTTCCGTTATCAAAAGCATAAGTGAATTTTTTCGTTTTTTTATCGGTTAATTTAAATCGATATGCAAAACCTAACTTAGGGTCGATTTCATCAACTTCACTCATATCCTGTTCTATCATCCCGCCATCCATTTTTAATATTTTAGCGGGTGCATCTTTTTCTGCTATCGTTAAATTTCCGTTTTTATCTCTTCGTATATTATATAATTCAAGTTCACAATCATATTTTTGGGAATCATAAAGGTAATAAAATTTATGTTTTTCATACCCTGTTTTATCCGTAAATTTTTTATGTCCGGAAAAGGCTACATTATTTAAGTTTATCCCGTTATTTTTAATGTTCACTTTTTACTCCTTTTTGCATGCAGAAATCATATCTTTTAACTCTCCAAAATGGGTTTTCTTGCTTTTTAGTTTACTATTTTTAACAAAAATTTACATCTTTTTTATTAATTATTGTAAAAATTTTAAGTGTTTTTTAACAATTACTTTTTTATTAAAGGTTTAATTTTTGTCGGAGCTTGTGTTTTATGGCTAATATTTTAAATTCCACATATATAAATAATGATAACATCATAGGTGCAAAAGGGCTCAAAGATAATCAATCGGGGCAGAAAGAAATTTGTATAAAGGCACCTGACTCTTTGCCTGTTTTTTCGCTCAACCAAACACTAAAAGAACGCGATTTAAAAACAGATATGTATAAAGCCTCAGTTGTCATTCCAAAAAAGAAAACACATACTTTCAGAAATCTATTTTTACTTTCAGCTTTAATATACTTTACTGCTCCGCTTATTAAGTTTAAAAAAGCAATAAAATAAATTATTTTGCAGCGGATAATTTATATGTTACAACCACATTATTTCCCTGCTCGGATATATATAATACATCATCTTTTATGTATAAAAAATAAGGCTGAGATACTTTATCCATAAACACACTAACCTGTCCTGCTTTTGTTACTTTTAATATATTATTTGCATCATAGTTAGCAACATAAATATTATCATAATCATCAATAGCCAGTCCTACCGGTCCGTCAAGCAAGTAATCTTTTATAAAATTAGTTTTATTTTTTCTGTTATCAACTTTTACTATTGCGTTATCAGAATAGCTTGCAACATATATATTTCCGTCTTTATCAACCACCATTCCCGCAGGGGAATTGAATTTATCTATCAAAACCTTTTTACTTGCATTTGCAGTCGATACTTTTGCCCGTTCGATTTTATCAACCTGCGAATCAAACATTTCTTTTGCGTCTTTATACATTTGCTGAACTAAATAATAATATTCGTAATCATCAGGAATATATTTCAAATATTTCATTGCAAGTGCATAGTTTTTTCTGTTATATGAAATTTTTGCCGCTTGAAGTATTGAATCATAATCATGCGGATTTAAAGCTATGATTTTTGTATAAGTATTATATGCTTCATCATATTTTTTTTGAGTTACATAAATTGAAGCAATATTATAAAGAGCGTCCGTCATATTCGGATTAAACGTTACTGCCTGTTCAAATGCTTTTATGGCATTGTCATAAGCCTTTGCTCTGACAAGAGATATTCCTGTTTTATAAGCATTTATTGCTTTTTGTATATTTTCTTCAGATACCTCTTCTTCTACTGCATAAACACTTGCAGGAGTCATAATAAAAATTATGGCACTGATTATAATTAACTTTTTAAATATATTTTTTATCATTTCACCAAAGTCTTTAAAGGAATACTATAATCAAATTGTACAGCTTCTTCCAATTTAAATCCAACATTTAACAATTTAGTTTCATTTAAACAGTCAGCCTGCAATTGAATACCTATTGGCATAGAATTTTTATCCAATGCAAAAGGAACATTCATTGCCGGAATTCCCGCAAGATTTGCCGTAATTGTTGCAATATCCGTTAAATACATGCTTAAAGGATCTTCAATTTTTGAGCCGATATCAAAAGCAGTATGCGGGCATGTAGGTGACAATAAAACATCAACTTTCTTAAATGCGTTGTCAAAATCATTTTTTACCAATCTTCTGACCTGCTGTGCCTTTTTATAATATGCGTCATAATACCCCGAACTTAATGCATAAGTACCGAGCATTATTCTTCTTTTTACTTCTTCGCCAAAGCCTTCTGCGCGTGTTTTTACATACATATCATAAAGTGTATTAACATTTTTAGCACGGTAACCGTATTTTACGCCGTCAAAGCGTGCTAAGTTTGAGCTTGCCTCTGCTGTGGCAACAATATAATATACAGCAATAGAGTATTTTATAAGCGGTAATGAAATTTCTACAATTTCTGCGCCGAGTGATTTATATATTTCCAATGATTTTTTCACTGCTTCAGCTACATCATCAGATAACCCCTCGGAGCATAATTCTTTTATGTAACCGATTTTCACCCCTTTTAAATCATTTCTTAAATCTTTTGTAAAATCAGGCAGTGTTGCGGATAGAGAAGTTGAATCCTTTTCATCGGGTCCTGCTATAACATTTAAAAGCATTGCTGCATCCTCTACCGTTCTTGTTATAGGTCCTATCTGGTCTAACGAAGAAGCAAATGCAATTAAACCGTATCTTGAAACTCTGCCGTAGGTAGGTTTTAATCCGACTAAACCGCAATAACTTGCAGGCAGCCTTATACTTCCGCCCGTATCAGAGCCTAACGCAACTGTTGCTTCACCTGCGGCAACCGCAGCAGCGCTTCCGCCCGAGCTTCCTCCCGGTACTTTATTTAAGTTCCAAGGATTATGTACTAACTTAAAAGCCGAATTTTCGTTACTTGAGCCCATTGCAAATTCATCAAGATTTGCTTTTCCTATTATCGGAATCAAATTATTTTTTAATTTTTTTGTTACTGTTGCGTCATAAGGCGATATAAAATTTTCAAGTATCTTACTTGAAGCTGTTGTCGGATATGACTTTAAATTAATATTATCCTTTAATGCCAAAGCAATACCGGCTAAGGGCGGCAGTTGTTCATTGTTTTTTATTTTTTCATCAACTTTTTTTGCCGTTTCAAGTGCATACTCTTTTGTTAATGAATTGTATGCTCCGATTTTCTCATCCGTATTTTCAACCCGTTCATATACTGCCTGCGTTAATTCAACAGCACTTACTTCTTTATTTAAAAGCGCTTGTCTTTGCTGAGCCGACGGTTTTGTTATTAACTCTTTTATATCCAATTTAATTATCCTCACATGCTCTTTTTTTATATTATAAACTAAAAAAGCTACTTATGATATTATAGAAAAAGAAAGGTACAAAAACTTGGCAATAATATCTGACGACGATAATATAAAACCCGAAAAAGCTAAACATGAAGACACTCAGGCAGAGCAGACTTCTTATGATATGTCTTATGAAGCGAATATCAGACCTAAACATTTTAATGAATACGTAGGACAAAGTGCTTTAAAATCAACATTAAAAATATCAATAGAAGCGGCAAAAAAACGCGAACTACCGTTAGACCACATTCTGTTTTACGGACCGCCCGGGCTTGGTAAAACTACGCTTGCGACTGTTATTGCAGAAGAAATGGGAGCAAAAATTAAAATAACCTCAGCGCCCTCACTTGAACGCCCGAGAGATATTATCGGCATTTTAATGTCTTTAAGTGTCGGAGATGTATTATTTATTGATGAAATTCACAGACTTAATAAAATTTCCGAAGAAATCTTATATCCCGCCATGGAAGATTTTTGTATTGATATGACAACAGGGAAATCTCAAACTTTAAAATCAATAAGACTCCCCATTCCAAAATTTACGCTTGTCGGCGCAACAACAAAAGCAGGAGCCTTATCGGGACCACTGCGCGACAGATTCGGTATTATTCACAGACTTGAATTTTATTCCGTTGAAGAATTGTCGCAAGTTATCGAGCGTACAGCAAAAATTCTTGAAATTGATATAGATAAAACAGGTGCAAACGCAATAGCAAAACGCTCAAGAGGAACACCCAGAATTGCGAATAGGCTTGTTAAAAGAGTAAGAGATTACGCAATTGTTAAATCTAACGGCATTATTGACGCAGAAACGGCAAATACTGCACTTGATATTCTGCAAATAGATAAATTCGGTCTTGATAACACAGATAGAGCGTTATTAAAACTTATCGCGGAAAAATATTCGGGAGGTCCCGTCGGAATTGAAACTCTTGCAACAGCGCTTGGAGAAGATGTTAAAACAATCGAAGATGTTTATGAACCTTATTTGCTTCAGCAAGGCTTTATTCAACGTACTCCGCGCGGAAGAAAATTAACCGAACATGCCTGCAAGTGTTTCAATATTAAAAATATTGATTTACAGCAGAGTTTGTTTTAACATCAGTTATGGAATAATTAGGAATAAAAACAGTGAAAAATGCTTTAATTACGGGAATAACAGGGCAAGACGGAAGTTATCTGGCAGAATTATTACTAAATAAAGGCTATCATGTATACGGACTTGTAAGAATGTCATCAGCAGATAATTTATTTAGGATTAAACATTTATTAAGTAATGAAAATTTTAAAATTTTATATGGAGATATGACTGATGAAGCAAGCCTTTTTAAAGCCGTTCAAGATAGTAATCCTGATGAAATTTATAACCTTGCAGCACAATCACACGTAGGTTTAAGTTCTATGTTCTCTGAATATACGACTCAAGTAAATGCAATCGGTATATTAAAACTTATAAATGTTATAAAATCATTAAAAATTGATAATAAAGTAAAATTATATCACGCACTAACAGCAGACATATTCGGCGACAGCGACGAGGAAAAATTAAACGAAAACTCTGATATTAAGCCATTAACTCCCTATGCCTGCGCTAAAGCATATTCTCTTTGGCTGACGAGAAGTTTTCGCAAGCAAGGAATGTTCATTGTAAACGGAATAGCTTTTTCCCACGAATCCCCCAGACGTCCCGATAAATTTGTAACAAGGAAAATAACAAAGGCTGCAGTTAGAATAAAATACGGGAAACAAGATAAACTGGAACTCGGGAATATATCAGTAAGACGCGATTGGGGGCATGCAAAAGAATATGTCGAAGCTATGTATCTTGCCATGCAAAAAGATATATCCGATGATTACGTTTTTGCAACAGGCATTACTACAAGTTTAAGAGAATTTTGCTTAAAAGCATTTAAGGAACTTGGCATTGAACTTGAATTTAAAGGTTCCGGGCTTGACGAAAAAGCATACGATAAAGTTACGGGAAAACTTATAATTGAAATTAATCCTGTTTATTCAAGAAAGTTTGAAAAAATAAATCATTACGGTGATTATTCAAAAGCTAAAAAGTTGTTGGGCTGGAATCCTAAAATCACTATTGATGAAATCATAAAAGAAATGATACAGGAAGATTTAAAAGAAGAAGCAGAAAAAAGTAATTTAATTTTTTAATATTCAGCCTCTGCTCACGACTCGCTTGAACCTGCGGTAAAACTTTGTTTTACTTGATTATATTGCTAAGACTGATTTTCAGCCCTTTCACATTAATATTAAATCTTTTTTAATCAGATTTCAATTGGTTTTGAATTATAAAATCAGCTAATAGTTATGGGTTATTTGTATAAATATTTTTGAAAACTGCAAAATGCATTTCTGATATCAGAAATATTTCCTAAATTGGTTACTGCATCAGCTGGTGAACCATATTTTAGATTAATTAAATCCCCTATTCTTTCATCATCCAATTCGCTTACTCCGTTTTTAATGTATTGATTAAGTACAAAGTCAATGAATGCTTGTTGTCTTGATTGAATATTATTAAATATCAATACTTTATTATTTTCGACTCTCTGTCTACGTGAAATCATATTTTCAGCATAGGCAAGATAAATTAATACATCAAAAATATCATTATCTTCTGCATTTATAATTTGTTTTATTTTTTCAAAATTTTCTATGCTGTAACCGATATTTTTAAATTTATTCAGGAGTTGTTTTCTTGTTTCAGGATTAGACCAAATTTGCCTTAACTCTTCTTCAGATTTAAAAAAGTTTGGAAGTGTATTAAAAAGTTTTTCAATAAATTCTTTTGCAGAAATAGGTTTCCCGCTTGCATCCCAAAAGGTTGTTCTTGTTGATGTTATTTCAACTTCTCTTCCGTTGCCTAGTGTTATTTTGGTTATTTGTTTTTCTTCCGAATATTCATCTGTAAAGATATTTGTATCCTTTTTATTAGTGTCTTTTTTGTCATTACTTTTTCCGGGAGGATTTTTTCCGATAGTTGGAGGTTCAGGCTCTCCGTCCCATTCAGGGTCTTTAAAATTCTTGCTTGCTCCTACAAAATCATATATCGTAAAATATGATTTACCATCGCATAGCCTTGTGCCTCTCCCGATAATTTGCTTGAATTCTATCATTGAATTTACGGGGCGCATTAATACAATGTTCTTTATTTGTATTGCGTCTACTCCTGTTGAGAGTTTTTGCGATGTCGTTAAAATTGTTGGAATGCTTTTTTCGGTATCCTGGAATTTTCTTAAAAATTCTTCTCCATCTTCTCCATCATTTGCCGTAACTCTAACACAATAATCAGGATTTGTATTATTTTTGACTTGATTAATTATATCTCTTACAAATCCCGCATGAGCTTGTGTCGCACAAAATACAAGAGTTTTGTCTGCTTGATTTATTTCGCTCATAAATCTTTTGACTCTTGTTATTTCTCTTTCAGGCATTTGAATTTTTCTGTTAAAATCATTTTCCATGTAAGTTTTTTCTTTGTCTATTTCGCCTTCAATATCATCATCAGGATTATATTCATAAGTTCCCATATTATCATTAATTTCTCTTACTCTGAACGGAGTTAAAAAACCATCATTAATGGCATCTTTCAATGAATATTGATAAACCGGTTCACCAAAATATTTGTATGTATCAACATTCCCTTTTCTTTTTGGAGTAGCAGTCAAACCCAGTTGAACAGCGGAATCAAAATATTCTAATATCGCACGCCATTGGCTTTCATCATTTGCTCCACCTCTGTGGCACTCATCTATTATGATAAAATCAAAAAAATCTTTTTCATATTGCCCGAAATACGGTGTTTCATTCGGGCCTGACATAAATGTTTGAAATATAGTAAAGAATATATTTTGGGCAGTTGGAACAGTTCCGTTCTTTTTGATTTCATTAGGTTTTATTCTGCATAAAGAATCTTGTTTAAATGCTCCAAAAGAATTGAATGCTTGATTTGCCAAAATGTTTCTATCTGCTAAAAATAAAATCCTCGGATTTCTTGTGCCTGTTTCTTTTGTGTTCCATTTTGCATTAAATAATTTCCATACAATTTGAAAAGCTATACATGTTTTTCCTGTTCCCGTAGCAAGAGTTAATAATATTCTTTTTTTACCTTGCGCCATTGCTTTAATAACAGCATTAACCGCATTTGTTTGATAATATCTCGGATTATATTTACCGCCTGATGTTTCATCAGGGATAGAGGATAATAAATTCCAAAGTTCATTTTTTAGGGTAAATGTCATATCCCATAATTTATCAGGAGAAGGAAAAGAAGAAACTGTTTTTTCTTCGCCTGTTTCCATATCTATTTGATATATAGTATTTCCGTTAGTGGAATATGTATATCTGATATTTAATAATTTTGCATATTTTTTAGCTTGATTAATACCTTCAGTGTAGCTTATAGAAGATTTTTTAGCCTCTATAATTCCGATTATTTGATTTCTGTATATCAAAGCATAATCGGCACTTAATTTTTCTCCTCTGTTCTTTGAATCAATAATCCGCCCGATAGTAATAGGGTATTCTCGTGCAATACGAATTTTATCACTGCGAATCCAACCTGATTCTTTTAGTTTTGGCTCAATGAGTTCCGCTCTTGTGTCAG
>CANPWQ010000048.1 GCA_947584965.1 Candidatus Gastranaerophilales bacterium
TTTTGTATCCGTTATAAGAATGAGGCGAAATTCTGCCGTTAACGGTATAAACTTTTATTCCCATGCTTTTTGCCATTGTAATAAAACATGGCCAGATTTCAGTTTCAGCTATTATTATCTTTTCAGGATTATATGTTTTTAAAAATGAATATACGCTAAAGAAAAAATCATAAGGAAAATAAGTAATTTTTTGCGCGTATTGCGAAAGTGATTTTATAGCAACTTCTTGCCCTGTTTTTGTTGTAGTTGTAATAATTAAATTTTCATTAGGATTTTTTTCTTTATACCTTTTAACAAGTTCTTTTATTGCATTTGTTTCACCTACGGATACCGCGTGAAATACGGTTGTTTTTTCGCCTTTATTATTATTTGAGTAAAATCCTATCTTTTCCCAAAAACCAGCTCTGAATTTAGGCTGAATTACGAATGCAATTAATATAAAAGGCATTAATATTATTGCAAGACAAATTAAAAATATATTGTAGATAAATACCATGTTTATTACTCTTTGTTAGCTGTATCATCGCCCATAATAAGCTCGTTAGGTTCACTTAAATTGTCGGGGCTTACTATTTGTATTCCGAATTTTGTGCGGAATAAATGTTTAACCGTTTCGCTTTGAATATCATACATCATATTATTAAATAAGTCATAGGCTTCTTTTTTGTACTCAAGTAAAGGATTTTTTTGTCCGTAAGCTCTTAAGCCGATACCATCGCGGAGCATATCAATGTTGTGCAAGTGATCAATCCAGCGGTTATCAACAACTCTTAAAAGCAAATCTTTTTCAAGCTGACGCATTACGTTATTATCGCTAAAAGCAACTTCCTCCGTATGTTCTAAATTATATTGCTTTGCGACATTATTATAAAAATCAACTGTTTTTTGCTCATGTTCTTTGTATGCCTCTAAAGCCATATCTCTGACTTTTTGATATACATTGTCATACTTAAGCCCTTGAATATCTTTAACTTCCAGATATGATAACTGCGGAATTTCCGAGTGGATTTCTTTAACAAGTGCAATTAAGTCATCCTGTATATATTCATCAGGATTCATACCGGGGGCAATATATGTTTTTAAGAGTCTGTCAACTTCGCGCTCAATCATATAAACAACATCATCGTGCAGGTTAGTATTTTCAAGCACTTTATTTCTTTGAGCATAAAATTTCTCACGCTGAAGGTTCATAACGTCATCATATTCAAGTACACTTTTTCTGGCATCAAAGTGGAAAGTTTCGACTTTTTTCTGGTTACTTTCGATTTGTCTTGTAATAATTCTGTTTTCAATTGCCATATCTTCATCAATATTAAGAGTATTCATAATGGCCATTATTTGAGCACCGCCAAAAATGCGCATTAAGCTGTCCTCTAACGACAAGAAAAATCTTGTAGAGCCGGGGTCGCCCTGACGTGCGGCACGACCTCTTAGTTGATTATCAATTCTTCTTGACTCGTGTCTTTCGGTACCTATTACGTGCAGTCCGCCCGCTTCAACAACTTTAGCGTGCTCCTCATCCGTCAATGTTCGTGTTTCTTCCAGGACTTGAGATTTCAATTTTTCATAATCGGGATTATCGGGAGTAATGCCTTTAGCGTCAAGTTTTTCTTTTGCAAGATATTCGGCGTTACCTCCTAAAAGAATATCCGTTCCTCTGCCTGCCATATTTGTTGCTATTGTAACAGCTCCGTATCTCCCTGCTTGAGCTATTATATATGCTTCTTTTTCGTGATGTTTTGCGTTTAATATATTGTGTTTTATGCCTTTTTTCTTTAATAGGTCAGATACAAGCTCTGATTTTTCAATACTGATTGTACCTACTAAAACAGGTCTGCCTTGTTCGTGCATTTTTATAATTTCATCAACGACCGCATTATATTTCATTTTTTCAGTTTTATAAATAATATCGGGCAGGTCTTTTCTTATATCCTGTTTGTTTGTAGGTATTCTTGTAACTTCAAGATTGTATATCTTACCGAATTCCGCTTCTTCTGTCATAGCAGTACCCGTCATGCCTGCAAGTTTCGGGTATAGTCTGAATAAATTTTGGAAAGTAATACTTGCAAGGGTTTGAGTTTCATCTTGGATTTTAACCGCTTCTTTAGCTTCAACAGCCTGGTGAAGCCCGTCAGACCAGCGTCTGCCCTCCATTAATCTTCCCGTAAATTCATCAACGATTATTACTTCGCCGTTTTTTATAACATAATCCGTATTAAGATGAAAGAGCTCTTTTGCCTTTAGCGCTTGTAGCAGGTGATGTGCATACTGATTATTAATATCAAACAAATCGGGTATTTCAAGTATTTCCTGCGCTCTGTCAATACCTTCTTCAGTTAATATAACATTTTTATTTTTTTCATCAACTTCATAATGTTTATTTTTTTCAAGCTGGGGAGCAACAGCTGCCATAGTTCTGTATAATTCCGCGGATTTATCCAGCCTGCCGCTGATAATTAACGGGGTTCTTGCTTCATCAATTAAGATAGAGTCAACTTCATCAATGATAGCGTAATTATAAGGTCTTTGAACTTTCTGTTCAACAGAGCCGGCCATATTATCGCGTAAATAATCAAATCCGAACTCATTATTCGTTCCGTATGTGATATCACATTCATAGGCTTGTTTTTTGCGGTTAAAATCATCATAATCGTTCATGCCCGACAGTATAACGCCAACGGATAATCCTAAAAATTTAAAGATTTTCCCCATCCATTCGCTGTCTCTTTTTGCAAGGTAGTCGTTAACTGTAACAATATGAACACCTTTTCCCGTCAGTGCATTCAAATAAGCAGGTAATGTAGCAACCAGAGTTTTACCCTCACCTGTTCTCATCTCCGCGATTTGACCTTCATGCAAGAAAATTCCGCCAAGAAGCTGAACATCAAAATGCCGCATATTTAAAACTCTTTTACCTGCTTCTCTGACAACAGCGAAAGCCTCGGGTAAAATTGCGTCGAGTGCTTGCTTTTCCAGCTCTCTATCGTGTTTTACATCATTAGATGTCTGGCGTTTTAAAAGTATTTCTTTAAATTCGTTTGTTTTGTTTTTTAATTCTTCATCAGATAATTTTGAAATTTCTTCTTCAAGTGCGTTAATATGCTCTACAACGGGCATCATTTTTTTTATTTTATTATTATTCGGGTCGCCGAATAATTTTAATAAAAAATCAATCATTCTCCCTAATCTCCGTTACATTTATATTAATTGAATTTTAACATATAAATATTATTTTTAAATAGTTCGGTTTATTGTAAATTTTTCTTAATATTTTATTTTAAAAAAGCAAATTTTAACATTCATTGGTTTAATTGTAGTAGAATAATAAGTATAAGAAAGGTAAAATCATGAATGTGTCTGCAGTTGAGTGTACTCCGATAAAACCTCAGGTTTCCTTTGGTGAGTCAGATGAAGAACATAAACTTCATAATTATGAAAAGTTCGCAGACGAAGTTTCAGATGAGTTTGTTAATTCATCTAATGTAAAAAAACCTGTTTCGGCTGCAATTTCAATTCTACTGGCTGGTATGTTGGCATTTGCAACAGGTAAAGTTCTTGCTCAAAAAGTAGCGGTTATTGCTGAAAAATTTAAATTAAACTTACCTGAAATGTTTGATAAATTTTTAAAAACTATATCAAAAAAGGCTACCGAAATAGCAGGTAAGCTGGAAAACAAAAATCCTGCAACCGCATTTGACAAATTTAAAAATTTAGCCGGTAAAGCTATTGCAGGTGGAGAAAAAACAGCTAGAGAATTATACAAAAAAGTTGCATACGGCGGTCCTGAAATTGCTGAAGATGTTGCTGTAAAACAAGCTCAGGCATTTGCTAATCTAGGAGGTATGGTCGGTATTGCAACAGCATTTCCTTCTGTTGTTTCTAAAGATAGTAATGATGACGGTGTAGCTGATATTCTGCAAAGAGGTCAAAATGCTTACACCGGTGCTAAAACAAAAATGGGACAGTTAATGGAAAAAGCAGGCAAATTCTCTGAATTAGTTGATTTGTTAACATAATAAAATTTTAATATCATAAAAAACGGGCTACACAATTTAGCCCGTTTTTTTTATAATTAATTTATGGAAAATATAGTTGTTAAAACTGCGGATAGGGATGTATTAAAGGAGCTTAATTCGGTTAAGTTTGATATTTCTTATATAGGTGAGGCGTCAAAAAAATATAACGGCAGAGTGTTTAAAATTTTTAATTTAAAACCGCATGAGGCTAATATTTTAAAGCAGTTATGTTTATCATTAGGGTTTGACTGTGCTGTGAGTCGTGAAACCGTTATGTGCAAGTGTGAATACACTAACGCTTTAATTTTTGCGTCCGAATGTCAATTAAATAATCTTGTGGTAAAACTGCAAAATCAGCCGTTCAGATTAAATGAGCTAGCTGACCAAATAGAAAAAATATTAAATTCACGGATGATTCCTTTAAAAATAAATAATTATACTTTTGACTGGAAAAGACCTTATATAATGGGAATTTTAAATGTAACTCCTAATTCATTTTCTGACGGAGGGATATATTATAATCAGGATAATGCTTTTAATCATGCAGTTAAATTGATTAATAACGGGGCTGATATTATTGATATAGGCGGTGAGTCTACAAAACCGGAGGCAATAGAAATTTCGGCATATGAAGAAATATCGCGCATTCTGCCTGTAATTGAGCTTATCAGAAAAAACAGTATAGATATACCAATCAGCGTCGATACCCGTCATTATGAAACGGCAAAAGCTGCTATCGAGGCTGGTGCGGATATCATTAATGATGTTTCGGGGCTTGATTATGATGAAAATTTATATAATTATGTTGTAGAAAATAATCTCCCCGTTGTTATTATGCACTCTGACAGCGTGCCTGCGAAAAGTAACGATTTTACAAAGTCTGATATCGTTGAAGAAATTTACTTTTCTTTCTTTAATAAAATAAATAAATTGACAACATCGGGATTGGATAGAAAAAATATTATTATTGATACGGGGTTTGGGTTTGGTAAAGCGGGAGACTCTAATTTTGAACTTTTGTGCAGAATGAATGAATTTAAGTCTTTAAATGTACCTATTTTAGCAGGTATTTCAAGAAAATCATTTATTAGAAACGCTTTTAATCTTTCAGTTGAAGAAGCGGATATTCCGACGGCACTATATTCTGCAATGTCTAAATGCGTTAATATTCACAGAGTTCATAATGTTAAACTTGTTAAGCAATTCTTAAAATACACTGAAAAACTTTATTGATTTTTTTTAATTTGTTTTAAAAGAATTTCCTTAAAGTTATCAATGGGTTTAAAATAAAATCCGCAATTTTCAGCCATGGAAGCTCCCATTTTAAAAATTATTTCATCGGGGTACTTTCTGCATATTAAAGGGCGGATTTTATGAATTGTACAAATTTTTTTTTCAGCGTCAAATTTATTGCATTTAAAGACAAGCCCGTTTTCATCTTTATCAACTATTGTAAGATATGTATAAAAAGGGTGTATTTTCTTAAGTTTTAAAAATTCTTCTTCCGTCTTTATTACATCTTTTTTGTGGCTGACATATATTTTTGTGCAGCACGCACCACACCTTTGACAGCTTCCGTATCTGAAATATTTACGTTTTAATATGTATTTATAAAAGAATTTTTTTATCATCATAAATATATTATATCAGTTATAATATTGTTATGGATATAAAAGAGCAGTTAAGATTAATACCCGAATTAAGCGGTTCTTATCAATTTTTTGACAAGGATAATACCATTATTTATGTCGGAAAGGCAAAAAACTTAAAAAGGCGGGTTTCAAGCTACTTTAGCAAAAATCATGAGTCGGTTAAATTAAAGGTAATGGTACCTCAAATTGTCCGTATTGAATTTATCATTACTAATTCCGAGGTTGAAGCGCTAATTTTAGAGTCCCATTTAATTAAGAAATATAAGCCTAAATACAATGTTTTGCTTAAAGATGATAAGAAATTTCCTTATTTTCTTATTACAAAAGAAGATTACCCAAGAATACTTGTTACCAGAAAGCGAAATAAAAACATGCTTGAGGGGAAATACTACGGACCTTATACAAATGCTAAATCAATGTATACAACACTTGATTTATTAAAAAAATTATTTCCTTTAAAGCAGTGCAAATCACCCAAGTTTAAAGACCGCCCCTGTATATACTATCAAATAGGCAGATGCCTTGCGCCTTGCCAGAAAATGATTACTCCTGAGGAGTATAAAAAACTAATAAAAAATGTCGAACTTTTTTTATCAGGCAGGCAAATGCAGCTTGTTGACGAATTAAAATCCATGATGGAAAAATACTCGCAAAATCAGGAATATGAAAAGGCTGCGAGATTTCGCGACAGCTATTTTGATGTTTTAAAAACAATAGAAAAACAAAAAGTTGTTTATGAAAATACAAATGTTAATCAGGATATTATTTCAATCAGTACGGATGAATATATTGGAGGTATTTCTCTATTACAAATAAGAGGCGGCAGGCTTACAAACAAAAAGGATTTTGAAATTACAAAGTCTGATTATGATGACGAGGGTGAAATTATTACATACTTTATAAAGGAATACTATCAACTTTCAAGCGAAGAAGATTTGCCCTCGGAGATAATTTTTTCTTATAAAATAAACCCCGAAGATAAAGAGATGTTTGAAAAATGGCTGAGTACCAAAAAGGGTTCAAAAGTTGCGATAAATCCGAAATCCAATAAAAAGAATGAAGAAATACTTGAGCTTGCGCTAAAGAACTCCAATTATCATCTTGAAGAGATGAAAGTAAAATCACTCCAAGAAATTCAAACAAATTATAATGAAACAGGTTCATATATACAGGAAAAATTAGGACTTAAAAAATTTCCGCACAGAGTTGAGTGTTTTGATATTTCGCATATTCAAGGCACGCACACCGTTGCTTCAATGGTAAGTTTTTATAACGGAATGCCCAAGAAAAGCGAGTATAAAAGGTTTAAAATAAAAACGCTTGAAAACGGAAAGCCCGATGATTTCATGTCAATGCGTGAAGTTATAACCCGCCGTTATTCAAGACTTCAAAGGGAAAACCTTGAGTTCCCCGATTTAATTATAATAGACGGAGGCAAAGGGCAATTGTCAAGTGCTGTTGAAATCTTAAATGAGCTTGGAATAAAAAATCAAGATATAGTTTCACTCGCGAAAAGGATTGAAGAAGTATTTATTCCTAACCAATCGCAAAGCGTATTATTTCCCTCTAATTCGCAGGCACTTTATTTCTTTCAAAGAATACGTGATGAAGCTCACAGATTTGCAATTACCTTTCACAGGCATTTAAGGGATAAAGACGCATTGCACTCCGAGCTTGATGATATAAAAGGTTTATATACAAAGAATAAAAAACTGCTTCTTGATAAGTATTCAAATGTTGCAAAAATTTCAAAACTTACAAAAGAAGAATTAATGCTGATTTTATCTAAGAAACAGGCAAAAATAGTTTATGACCATTTTAATACTCAAACAAAGAAACTTGACAGTGAAAATAAGGGTTGATACCATTTAAAAAAAAGGATAGAAAATGCAAAATACAATAAATAAACCTCAACAAATTACTTTTGATATAACTGACAGATGTCAAATGAAATGTGTAACCTGTAATAAATGGAAAATATCGGCAGGTGATGTAATATCCAAAGAATTAACAACTGATGAATGGAAAAAAGTTTTATCTGATTTGAGAAATTGGCTGGGCGAAGGATTTTGGTTTTGTTTCTCGGGCGGTGAACCGTTTTTAAGACAGGATATATTTGAGCTGGCAGAGTACGCTCATTCTCTCGGAATAAAAGTGGCTTCAATGACAAACGGGTTTAGTATATCTCATTTGTATAAAAAAATTGTTGAGTCGCCGATAGAATCATTAAATTTTTCATTAAATTCAATTACCAATCCCGTAATTCACGACACATCCCGCGGACGTGAGGGGTCGTTTGAAAAACTGCTTGACGCTATTATGCAAATTAAAAAATTAAAAGATGAAAAACACTCAAATATCGGGTTAAATATTGCAACAATACTTTTCCCCGAAAATATAGATGAAGCAATTCCTTTGGTTGAATTTGTCACCAGAAATAAATTAAACGGAATTATGTTTCAATTGCTTGATGACGCAGAGTCTTTTCAAGCATACTGCGTAAGAACAAGCTCTAAAACATCAACTTATACAATGCCTAAGGAGTTAAGATTAAAATATAAAACCATGGCAAAACGTGCGGTTGAAGTTATTGACAGACTCATTGAAATGAAACAGGCAGGGCATTCAATATATAATTCTCTTGAGCAGCTTGAAGCAATGAAAATATTTTTCAATAACCCCGATGATATATTAAAATCAATAACTTGTGATGTAGGTTCAACAAATTATGCAATAGACCCATATGGTGATGTAAGATTATGTTTTAATATGGACGCAGTCGGTAATATAAGAGAAAATAAACCCGAAGAAATATGGGAAAATGCTAAATCAGTTGAGTGCAGACAATTAACAAAGTCTTGTAAAATGTATTGCAGAATGCTCAATTGTAATTTTAAGCACAATTTTGCAAACTTTAATAAGTCCTTTTTAGAGCGCTGTTCAAATAAATTAAATAAAATTTTATGCGGGTTAAAGTAATATGAACAATCAGCTTACGGCACTTTTATTAATATCAATATATAAAAATGTTTTAAAAAATAAAATTGTTGAATTATTTACATCTTTTTTAGATGTTCTGCTGAGTGCTGACAATAATTTTGAGCGTGATTTAAGAGCATATTCTGATTTTATAAACGCTTTTTATGAAACGTCTGAAACTCAAAACTTTTACGATTATGTATATAATTTAATTTATACAGACGAAAATATAATATCAAAAGGCTGCAGTGATTGCATTAAAGATAACGAACAGATTTTAAGCACCGCAAGTTATGAGCTTTCATTAATATATAATCTTTTATCTTTTGATTTTAATAAAATAAAATCATTGTTTGAAAATAAATATCCCGATAAAGCAGATTTAATTACTCATTTACCTGCTTTTACGCTGTCGGGGCTGAAAGAATTTAATATTGAAGATATAATAAAATCATATTCCAAAAACGGATATGGTATTTTTGCATGTTACAGCGCATTTAAATACCTTGCCGATGATAATATAAAACCCGTTAAATATTTTGATAATCTTACTTTTTCCGATTTAAAAAATTACGATTATCAGCAAAAAATAATTATGCAAAATACGCTTGCTTTTTTGGAGAATAAACCCGCAAATAATATTTTACTATACGGTGATAGAGGTTGCGGTAAATCCTCCACAGTAAAAGCGCTAATTAACCAGTTTTCAGATTACAATCTTAAAATTATTCAAGTTGATAAAAACAGTTTTATTCACTTGCAGTCTTTATATGAAAAAATCCGTAATCTGCCTTTAAAGTTTATTATATTTGCTGATGACATATCTTTTGATGAAGATGATAAAAACTTTTCTGAAGTAAAAGCGGCACTTGAGGGTTCTGTTTCTGCTGCTCCAAAGAATACTGTTATATATGCGACATCAAACAGAATACACCTTGTAAAAGAAAGTTTTTCGGCTCGTGAGGGAAATGAAGTACATTTTAACGATACCATTGATGAAATTGTTTCACTTTCAGACAGATTTGGCATTATGCTTACATTCTCCTCATTAAATAAAAATGAATACCTGGATATTGTAAAACAAATTGCAAATGATTGCTGTGTAAACGTTGATGATAACTTATTGTCCTCTGCGATGACATTTTCAATGCAAAAAGGAATAATGACTCCGCGCATTGCAAGGCAGTTTATAAATGATTTTATTGCAAACCTCTCTCTTTAAGCTATAATTATTTTTATGGATATTAAAGACGTAAAAAGAGTAGTATTTAAATTCGGAACAAATGTTTTAAGAAACGATGATAAAGAAATATCTCTGTCACGTATATATTCTTTTATTGAAGATATATCAAAACTTCATAAACAGGGAATGGAAATAATTATAATTACGTCAGGCGCAGTCGGTTTGGGTGCGAAGAAACTTAATGTTAACTCATCCGAGAGTTTAACAATAAAACAAGCATGCGCATCTGTAGGGCAAAGCCAATTAATGTGTATTTATGAGGACGGGTTTGGGAAATATTCAATAAATACCGCTCAAATTTTGCTTACGGAAGATGATTTTACTAACAGAATTAAGTATTTAAGTCTAAACAATGTCTTAAATACATTGATAGACTTAAGAGTTATTCCGATAATTAATCAAAATGATACTGTATCGACAACAGAGCTTGAAGAGGCGGGGAACCCCCTATATGGCGTCAGCTTTTCGGATAATGATAAACTTTCGGCGCTTGTTGCAAGCAAACTTGACGCAGATTTACTTGTGATACTATCTGATATTGACGGATTATATGACGATAATCCAAAAGAAAATCCAAATGCAAAATTAATTAGCGAAGTAAAAGAACTGACAGCCGAAATAGAAAACTGTGCTAAAACAGCTTCAAACGGGGGCAGAGGCGGTATGATTACTAAGCTGCAAGCTGCAAAAGTTGTTACTCACTCCGGCGGGTTCGTTATAATCGCTAACGGAAAATCACCTCAAATATTAAAACGTATATTTTCGGGTGAAAAAGTCGGAACTAAATTTTATCCTGTTGAACAGATGTCGCAAAAAAGACGCTGGATAGCTTATGCTACTAATATTACAGGGCAGGTTGTAATAAATTCCGGGGCTGTTAACGCAATTGTTAATGAGGATAAAAGCCTGCTAGCTATTGGTGTTCAAAATATTAACGGTTCATTTTCAAGAGGCGACGTTATTTCAATTGTTGATGTTGGCAATAATGAAATTGCTCGCGGTATTGCAAATTATTCTTCCGAGGACTGCAGAAAAATTATGGGAGTTCACTCGGAGGATATATATGATATACTCGGATATAAAAACTATGATGCAATTGTCACAAAAGATAATATCGCAATAATATAGGTGTTAGTAATGAATGATGTTATAAAAACAGCACAGCTTGCAAAGGACTCTGCAATTAAAGCGCAAGGGCTTTCAACCGAAATAAAAAATATTGCTTTAAATAAAATTGCAGAAGCGCTCGAGGCTGATAAAGATACTATATTTAACGCAAATAAAATTGATTTGCAAACTGCGCAAAATGATTTAAACAATGGTAAAATTACAATTTCTGCATTTAACCGTTTGAAACTTGATGAAAATAAATTCCGCGATATGGTGCAAGGAGTGCGTGACGTAGCTCTGCTTCATGACCCTGTAAACAATATTGTTTGGTCTAAAGATATTGCAGAGGGTATAACTTTAAAAAAAATTACCTGCCCCATAGGAGTTATAGGAGTAATTTTTGAATCTCGCCCTGATGTGATTTCTCAAATTGCGTCATTGTGTATAAAATCATCAAACTCTGTGATATTAAAGGGAGGAAGTGAGGCTGTTAATACCAATAAGACTATTTTTAATATTATTTTAAATACTTTACTCTCAATTAGCGAATTTCCTCAAAATATGATTAACATGCTCTTTTCAAGAGATGATGTTAAATCAATGCTTGAAGCAGACGGTTATATAGATTTAATTATTCCTCGCGGTTCAAATTCACTTGTAAAATTTATTAAAGCAAATACGAGAATACCTATATTGGCGCATGCTGACGGAATTTGTCATATATATATTGACGAATTTGCAGATATAAAAAAAACTATTGATATTACAATTGATTCAAAATGTCAGTACCCTGCCGCCTGCAACAGCGTTGAAACCGTTTTAATCCATAAATCAAGATTATGTGATATACTTACTGCTTTGATTAATTCTCTTATCGAAAATGGTGTTAAAATTTTAGGCGATAATTATATATTATCAGCTTCAAATGCGGTTTTACCTGCTTGCGATGATGATTGGCAAAAAGAGTACGGTGATAAAATTATTTCTATAAAAACCGTAGAGTCCTTAGAAGAAGCAATTAATCATATTAATAAATTCGGCTCAAAACATACGGATTGTATAATTACGGAAAATGATGCAAATGCCGAAAAATTTATGTCACTTGTTGATTCCGCTGGTGTGTATAAAAATATATCGACACGCTTTGCAGATGGTTTTAGATACGGCTTTGG
>CANPWQ010000049.1 GCA_947584965.1 Candidatus Gastranaerophilales bacterium
AGCGTTTACCCGTTGGAGAAATTTCTCTTTTATAGTAAATACCGGGAGAACGAACAATCTGTGATACAACAACACGTTCGGCACCGTTAACAATAAACGTACCTTTGTTTGTCATTGTAGGAATATCACCGATATATACTTCCTGTTCTTTTATTTCACCCGTATCACGGTTAACTAAACGAGCCATAACACGCAATTGCTTTGCGTATGTAGCGTCGTGTATTCTTGCTTCTTCCAAAGAATATTTTGGATTATCAAAAGTGTAATTCGGCAAAAAGTGTAATTCTAACCTGCCTGTGTAGTCTTTAATAGGCGAATAAGAAAGAAATTCTTCCTTTAAACCTTCTTTTAAAAACCACTCAAAAGACTTTTTCTGAATTTCGATTAAATCCGGTAAGTCATCCAATCTTGTTTTGGGCATGCCCATCGGAGTTATTCTTTCAGAATATTTTTTCTTTAACATTCATTCACCTCTCATTATGTGGTGTACTACAACTATTAAACATATAAAGGCATTCATAGCCATTCTACTATGTTACTTGCTAAAACAGCTGCGTCAAGAAAAAATACAATTTTAAAAGATTTTGTTAAACAATTGTTAACAAAATCTTTTTTTTTATACTTCGATTAGGCTAAAAACCTTATAGCTACAGCAATACCCTGTCAAGTCCCTTGGCTTTGAACGGGCAAAAAAATACCTGCCCTGTGACAGGTATTTTTAAAATTTAAATAGGCTATCCTTGAAATAATTCAGGAAATAATTTCTCCATTCGCGCTAATAAGTTTTGTTGTCGTTGCCTCCCGGATTTGTATAGGTAAGACAACTTTTATTTCGTAAAAGATATTGTGTCATATCAATCCCATTAGACATATTTTTCCCTTTCATATTATCTGAATGTAATGATTTAACCTGTTAAATCATTATTTAGTATCTCCAATCATCAGTCAGTTAAATGCTTGTATAAGTATCTTGATTATAATAAAACAATTTAAACGAGCATTTTCTGCTTGATTTTTTGCTTCATCAAACCTTTTTGCATTTTCCTGTATTTGGGCTTTATTTTCAGGTGTTTTCTCGATTCCGCCGATATCTATACCCAAGTTTATTTCATTTTTTTTAATAATCTTAAATATCGGCGTTTATAAACAAAGCTTTTATTGTGTGGGGGAGTCATTTACAAAAATTTACATATAAAGATGTTAAATAATTAAATAAATGTTATAATTCCCACAAATGGCGATTAATTTTAATTTTTTTAAATTTAATAATCAATCTAAAATTATGTTAACAGGGGTTATTCTGGGCTCGGCATTAATTTTTATGCTTGCCTATGCGGCTATTAGTGATATTCAAAATAAAACCGATAAAATATATTCCGATTTTGCCAGGCTTTTATCTGAGTCGATAGCCTCTCAAACAGCTTTGCAAATTGCTTTGGGGAATAATAAGCTTTCCGGTAATTATTACACTGAACTGATTAAAAATAACAATGACTTATCTTTTATAGAATATAGAGATAATGATAATAATGTTATTTTTTCCGCAAAAACTGATTTGGAAGAAAACAATACTATTTTTAACGTTACTTCTCCTGTTATTGTAAATAATAAAGTAGACGGAACTGTGAATATAGGGCTTACAGCGCGGGGTAATAAATCGGTTTGCGCTTCTGCAAGAAAATCATTGACGGGGATTTTTATTATTACTTGGCTTACATTTCTTATACTTTTACTTTTAAGTTATATTTTTATTTCTAAAGATTTGAAAAACTTATATAAAGGAGTAAAACAAATTTCAACAGGTAAGTTTGGCGTTAAATTAGAAGCCGAAAATATGAAAGAGCTTGTTAATGCTTTTAATGATATGTCTAATTTGCTTTCGCGATACGAAGAACAAAATATAGAACAAATTACGCTTGAACGCAATAAACTGGAAGCTGTTTTAATGAGTATTATTAACGGGGTTATTGTATGCGATAACCTTGATAGTGTTGTTCTTGCTAACTCTGCCGCGCTTTCTATGTTAGATATTGAAGAAAGAAATTTTATTAATACAAAAATCCAAAACTATACTGATTCTCACGGTCAGCGCTGTTTCCTTGAAAAAATTGAAGAGTTTAAAGATACTCCGTTAAATATTATGGAAATTAAACCCATAGAGTTTAATATTGAGGCGGAAAAAAAGACAATCAAGGCTATGATTTCGCCAATGTTCTCAAAACAACAGGATTACGTCGGATATATTATTGTTTTAATTGATATAACACGTGAAACGGAAGTTAATAAGCTGAAAAATACCTTTATTTCTAATGTTTCGCACGAATTAAGAACTCCCGTTACTGTTTTAAGAACATATATTGACACCCTTTGTCATAACGGTGATGATTTTGACGAGGCAACAAAAAAAGAATTTATGAATACTCTTGATATGGAAGCAAAGAGGCTTCATACCATGGTTAATGATATTCTTGATTTCTCGCGCCTTGAGTCGGGCAATATTTGTCTGCGTAAAGAATTTACGGATATTGTTGAACTTTTGGAGCAAAATATTAATTCCATTAAAATTCTCGCGGATGAAAAAAATATTAAAATTGATTTCATTAAACCTCAATCCCTGCCTAAAGTTCCGATTAATGTTGAAAGTATTGACAGAGTTATCAGAAATTTGCTCTCCAATGCAATTAAATATTCTCCTGACGGAAAAGATATTACTGTTTCCGCTGAATTATCAGATGACGGTAATTATGTTAAATTCAGTGTTAAAGATAACGGTATAGGTATTGCTAAAGAACATCTGGAGAGAGTATTTGACCGCTTTTACAGGGTTGAAAATGCTACTCATACAGTTAAAGGAACGGGTTTGGGACTTCACCTTGTTAAATTAACCGTTGAAAAATATCATAACGGCAAAATTACGCTTCAAAGCAAAATAAATGAGGGTTCTACTTTTACGGTATTTCTTCCGCTTACTGCCGATGAAGATGATTTGGCTTGACTTATACCGTAGCGGATTGATTTAATTGGATTTGTTTCAGAACTTTTTTTGCGTTTTCATATTCTCTTGATATTTCGGCTGTGAAGTTTATGGATTCTAAATCCCTTGATATCGCTTCTTTGCAGGCATACATATCTTTTATTGTGCATTTTGATAACGGATTTGTTTTCTTTCCTGCTGCGTTGTATATTTTTTTAAATATTTCCTGCGTTTTATAGTCGTATCCGGGCATGTTGTTTTTAAATGCATAATATTTATATAATGCACGGGCAATTGTATATATTTCAAGTTCTTCTGCATTAAATATCATCATTTCTTCGCTGTTATATGATACTTTTATTTCGTTTGAGTTGATAAAACCTGTTATTAAATTTAATATTATTGCTTTTATTCCTTTTAATGGTATTAAAAACCCTTCTTCTTCTCCGATTTTATTTAACCATTTATCCGCATTTTTTATTCTGTAAACGTTAATCCCCTTTAGTTTAGCAAATTCTATAAGTTCTTCGGGATTGTTAATATGTTTTTTTACTATATTTTTTACTTCAGCATTTATTTTTGATTTTAGTGCTTCCGTTTGAGAACTCAATTTTAAATTACAGCTTGCGTTCATTACATGCTTTGTTGTTGAGTTCTTATATAAAACTTGGTTTATATTGTTTCTCTTATTAAATATATTTTTTATAAAATCCAAAAAAAACATAGTTCGCCCCTTATATATTTAAAAACATTTTTAATGCAAATATTGCCTTTAGCGTTTATAATTGATTAGGAGGCTTTTTGAATATTTATTATAAAAAATATATTCCATATTTATTTTTACTGCCTGCTTTTGTTATATTGACGGTGTTTTTTTTCATCCCGTTTTTTCAGACAATTCTTTTAAGTTTTCAAGATTTTTCTAATGATATTTATAACCCCGTTTTTGCAGGAATTAAAAACTATTCCGCACTGTTTCATTCAAAAGAATTTTACGGCGCGATGTTTAATACTTTTATGTTTTTAGTTATGGTTGTGCCTTTTCTTGCCGTATTTCCTTTAATTGTTGCAATTTTTATTAACCGAAAAATAAGAGGCATAGGAATTTATAAGGTTATTATTTATCTTCCCGTTGTTGTTTCAATTGTTGTTGTTGCAATTGCATTTAAGTGGATGTATGCGCAGGAGGGTATTTTAAACTATTTTATTGAATTATTCGGATTTAATCCTATCGGCTGGCTTACGGATACAAAGTTTGCGTTGTTTTCTGTTGCTCTTGTTACTATTTATAAGGGTATCGGCTATTATATGATGATATATTTATCGGCCTTAATTGGAGTTCCCAAAGATTTATATGAGGCAGCTCAAACTGACGGGGCAGGCGAAATACAAAAACATCTTACTGTTACGGTTCCTCATTTAATGCCTGTTATTGCTCTTGTCGTAACTATTTCTTCGGTATCCGCACTAAAAGTTTTTGCGGAAATCTATGTTATGACTAAAGGCGGGCCGTTAAATTCAACAAAAACTATGGTTTATTACATTTATGAACGGGCTTTTGAAAATCTTGATTTATCTTTTGCCTCGGCAGCTTCTGTTGTTTTGCTGCTTGTAATACTTGTTTTCTCAGTGATAAATATTACCTGCTTTGAAAATGAGAGGTATAAACCATGATAAGAAAATTTATTGACGGTTTTTTATCTCATTTATTTCTTATATTTATGTCGGTTGTTTCGTTGTTTCCGTTTTTATGGCTTATTTCTACCGCATTAAAAGGGGATAGTGAAAATATATTTCAATATCCGCCCGTTTTTATTCCCAAGGAGTTTACTTTTAAAAACTTTATCGGGGTTTGGCATCAAATTCCGTTTCTTTTATACTTTTTTAACAGTTTTATTGTTGCTGCTTTTACCGTTATTTTAAACTTGATTTTTTCTTCACTTGCAGCATATCCTCTTGCCAGAATGAATTTTAAGGGTAAGAATTTTATATTTGCGCTTGTGCTTTCAACTATAATGATTCCGTTTCAAGCAATTATGCTTCCAATTTATCTTATAGTCTTAAAACTTCATCTCGTTGATTCTTACGGATTAACTTTGGGATATTTAGGTTTAATTTTGCCTTTTGCAGTTAATGCGTTCGGCATTTTCTTAATGAGACAGGCTTTTTTAATTATTCCTAAAGAAATGGAAGAAGCTGCTTTTATTGATGGTTGTTCCATTTTTAATATTTGGCGGAAAATACTCCTGCCTATGAGCGCACCTACTCTTGCAGTGCTGGCTATTTTTACTTTTATCGGCTCGTGGGGCGAGTTCCTTTGGCCAAGTATTGTATTAACAAATAAAGCATTATATACTCTGCCTGTCGGGGTTAATGATTTGCAAGGTATGTTTAGTGCAAATTGGAGATACATTGCTGCGGGCTCTATAATCTCAATCATTCCGATTATTATTTTCTTTATTACTATGCAGAAATATTTTGTTTCGGGGCAATCTGACGGTGCTGTTAAGGGATAAAAAAATCCCTTTTAAAAAGGGATTTTTTAAACATAATTATAATTTTTTGTATTAACCTTCAATGTTCATATTTTTGTTTATATAATCTTCGGCTTCTTCCTCGGTCATATCGTAATTATACATATATTCTTCTATTTTTGCCTGCTTATTTTCATTTGCTTCAGGTTTTGCTTCGAATAATTCCGATTCATTATCAATACAAAAGTCAACTTCTGAAAAATCGGTATTTTTATCATCTTTTGGTCCGTAATAGTTTTTTATGGTTTTTGAATTAAATCCGTTAATATCAGAAAAGAAACTCATTTTTATCCTCTTTTATTTTTTTTTGTATATATTTTATATAAAAAATATATACCCATAAAATTGCTTTTTTAATTCGGATAAAAAAATAGAAAATAGGTTAAAATGATTGAAACATTAAGCATTAGTTCGCTTAACAAAACTTAATGTTAATCCCCGTTTTTTATAATGGAATGTATATCGGGAAAAATTTTAAGACTTCTTTCTAATATATTATTAATATGAGCAATTGTTATTCCGTAGTTTGTAATGGGAATAAGTGATTTTTCCGCTTTTTTGTACCTGTAAAGGACTTCTTTTTCTTTTAACATGCAGCCCCCGCAGTGAATGATTAATTTATAAGGTGATAAATCGGTTGGAAACCCGCTTCCAGATGAAAATTCATAATTAAAAGTTTTACCTGTATATTCTTTAATCCAACGGGGAAGTTTGACTGTTCCTATATCGTCGCATTGGCGGTGGTGAGTACAGCCTTCAGATATCAATATTCTATCTCCATCGTTGAGTGATAAAAGTTTGCTTATGCCCTTTACCGCTGTTTTTAAAACGCCTTTGTATCTTGCAAAAAGTATTGAAAAGGAAGTTAACATTATATCATCAGGGGTTTGCGAGGATACCTGTTTAAATGCTTGAGAGTCGGTTATAACAAGTTTAGGTCTATTTTTGAAGGATTTTAGTGCTTGTTCAAGTTCAAATTCTCTAACAACTGTTGTTATTGCGCCTATTTCAAGCAGTTCTCTTAATACTTGCTGCTGGGGCAGGATTATTCTTCCTTTTGGCGCCGCACTGTCTATCGGGGTTACAAGTATTACATTATCATATTTATTTATTAAATCGCTTACAAGCGGAGTTTTATGTTTTTCTTCTTTTAAAGATATTGCTATCAGTTCTTTTAATTCATTGATATTTTCGCCCGTGAGTGCGCTTACATATATTTCATTTGCACTTGAATCTGCCTGTATATTTGAATTTAGGTCTGATTTATTGTGAACGATTATATAATTAATTTTATTTTCTTTAAAAAGATTTATTAATTCTTTTTCGCATTCGGACAGTTCATTTTTCGCGTCAGTTACAAGGAGTGCTATATCTGTTTTTCTTAAAACTTCTTTTGTCTTTTGAGTTCTTAGCATGCCAAGTTCCGTGTTATCGTCAAGTCCTGCGGTATCAATTATTGTAACGGGTCCCAGCGGCAGCAGCTCCATTGCTTTATAAACGGGATCTGTTGTTGTTCCTTGTATATCCGATACTATTGCTATATTTTGGTTTGTTATTGCGTTTATTAAACTTGATTTGCCCGAATTGGTTTTTCCGAATATTCCTATATGTACTCTTTCTGATGAGGGCGTATTATTAAGGCTCATTTTTTTCTTCCCTTTTATATATTCTTTATTTTATAATATAACGGACAGGGATTAGCATGTGTAAATTATATAAATATATATTATTATTAATAATTATATTAATGCCGATGTTGGAAGTAAATGCGCAGGATAATAATATTCCCGTGCGTGTGGGTATCAGCAATACTTCTTTTAATACATATTTATTTGATACCGTTGAGTTTAATGACGCTCAAAATATAGAAATAATGGACTCTGCAACAGGTTATGTCGCTCCAAAATCTTCCGATACCGAAATTTATAAAATTACATCGGAAAATAATTTATTTAGAATATATAAAGATGATGTACTTGTTGCAAGAAATTTAACGGGACCTGTATTAGTTCGTCCGGTTCAAGGTGCTTCTTATGTTTCAATAAATAATTTAAAACGAAAAGGGCAGCAGGCATTTTACAGAGGTTATATAGAACTGACAAGAAGCAAAAAAAATACCGGTAAATTTGCTATTGTTAATGTTTTAAGTTTAAAAAATTATCTTAGAGGTGTAGTGCCGAATGAAATGCCTGTAAAATTCGGGCTTGAAGCGTTAAAGGCTCAGACTGTTGCGGCAAGAAATTATGCGGTTACGCCAAGAGTTAAGGCTTATGATGAGTTTGATTTGTGTGATTCGGTTGCCTGTCAGGTATATTATGGCGCTAATACGGAAAAAGAACTTTCAGATAAAGCAATAGATGAAACAAACGGTATTATTGCTTTGGATAAAGAGAATAATCTGATACTTGCATTATACAGTTCAACGGCGGGCGGTTATACGGAAAGTTATGAGTATGCTTTTTCCGATCCTAAAACCAGAGTGTTTCCCTCGAATGATATTCCTTATTTAACAGCTGTTCCTGATAACAAAGACTTTAAACCGCTTGATAAAGAAGAAGATGCAAGAGAATTTTATACATCAGCCCCCGAAGCGTTTGATGATGCCTCACCATATTACAGGTGGTCTAAAGAGTGGACTTTTGATGAGTTGGAAAAAGTGCTTGCTAAAACTCTTGTAGCGCAGTCTAAAACAGGATTTATTTCACCTGCTTTAATCAGCGAAAATGATTTTGGTAAGCTGCTTGAAATTAATGTTCTAAAACGGGGTAAATCAGGTAAAATTATTCAACTTGAAATTAAAACGGATAAAACAACATATATTGTGAATAAAGAACTTGTAATCAGAAGATGTTTCCAAAAAAACGGGATTTCACTCCCGAGTGCTAACTTTGTTATTGATATTTCAGATGATAAAGTTATTAAATTTTCGGGCGGAGGATTCGGGCATGGTGTGGGCTTAAGCCAGTGGGGCGCAGGTAAAATGGCTTCGCTCGGTTATACTTTTGATGAAATCCTGCAGCATTATTATCAGGGAATTAAACTTTCCACTATTCCGATGAAAGTTCATAAAGGAAAAATATTTTCCGACTGTATTTATTACACAAAGAAAGAAACTGCTGATTTATACATAAAAAATGATACTAATGCTGATTTGTTAAAAATAACGGTAAATAACAAAGAAATTGAGTTTGATTTAAATTCACATAAAAAATATATAGATATATCAAGATATTTAAAAAACGGCGAAAATAAAATCACTTATGAATTATGCGGAGAAAAATCATCAATAAATGATTTTGTGCAGGTTTATATTGTAGTGAAAGAGGCAGAAGATGAATAATAATACATCACTGCTCAAAGCTGCGTGGCTTATTGCTTTTGTTACAATTATATCCAAGTTCGTGGGTTTTTTACGAGATGTAATTATTGCAAATTATTATGGGGCGGGCATGGTTTCAGACGCTTATTTTTATGCTTATCAAATCCCTTCGCTTGCAATAATATTAATGGGCGGAGTTGGCGGGCCTTTTCACAGTGCAACTGTGAGCGTGTTTGCAAAACTGGTTAATCCTGATGATAAAATTCCCTCTGAAAAAGTTAACAAATTATTTAATACGTTTTTAACGGCAACATTTATATTTTTTGCTATATTCTCAATAATCATTTTTGTTTATTCCGATTGGATTATGCAATTTATAATTCACTCAAGTAATACTCAATTGGTTTCTTTAGCGGGATTGCATTTAAGAATAATGACTCCCGTAATACTAATAGGCGGTATTATAGGTATTTATTACGGGCTGTTGATTACATACAGGTGCTTTCTCCTGCCAAACATATCTCCGGTTCTTATGAGTTTAAGTATTATCGCCATAATTGCATTATCAAAAGGTGATAATTTTGGTATTTGTCTGGCGGTTGCAACTTCAATCGGTGCAGTATTTCAGTTCTTACTTCAATTCCCTGCCGTTAAGAAATTAGGTTTTAAAATAAAACCAAACTTGGATATTAAAAATAATATTGAATTTAAAAATCTTATAGAGCTTGTTTTCCCTGCGGCATTGAGCTCTACAATAGGACAAATATATGTATATGTAGATATGTTTTTCGCTTCACAATTAAAAGAGGGAGCGTGGACAGCTGTCGGGTATGCAAACAGGGTTTTTCAATTTCCCGTCGGAATACTTGTTACCGCTTTTCTTGTTCCGTTGTTTCCGATATTTTCCAAACTTGTCGGAGAAAAAAAATATGACGATATTAAATATTATTTTCATAAAGGCGTCGGACTTTTAAACTTTGTTGCCATCCCGATTATGTTCGGAATTATAATGCTTGCTTATGATGCTGTCACTCTTATATTTCAGAGAGGGGAATTTGACTCAAGAGCTACTTATATGGTATCGCAGGCATTAATATTCCTTTCTTTTGCCATTATTCCTTATGTGTTTAGAGATTCAATTACCAGAATATTTTATTCGTTTAATGACTCAAAAACTCCATTCTTAGTGGCATTTTCTTCAATAGTATTAAAGTTTATTTTAAACTCATTATTTATACACAAGCTCGGAATTGCAGCAATTACACTGTCTACATCACTAGTGACATTGTTTAATGCAATATTACTCGGATTAATATTATTAAAGAAAATAAATTTAGATTATAAAATATATTTTATTAATTTATTTAAAATGATTTTGGCGGCAGTACTTGCGTTTGGTTTGAACTTTATATTGTATAAAAATTGGCATATAAATGATGTATCATGGTTTATGCTTGCCATAAAAACGTTGAGTATTTTTGCATTAAGTATGCTGACATATACAGTTTTTGCTGCATTATTAAAAATTGAATTTGTAGGTGAATTACTTGAGCGGATTAAAAACTATATTAGACGAAAATTCATACGTGAATGAATTAAATAATAAACTTAAAAATGGTGCGGTTATAGCATTTGTGACTGATACTGTTTGGGGACTCGGATGTTTACCCGATAATAAACAGGCGGTTGATAAAATATATGAAATAAAAGACCGTGACAGGTCAAAACCTTTAATATTAATGTCAAATTCAATAAATTCGCTTTTGCCTTATGTAAAACCGCTTCCGCCTTTAGGTATAAGGCTTGCCGAAAAATATTTTCCCGGTGCGCTTACAATAGTAAGCGAAAAATCAAATAAAACTCCTGATTTTATAACATCAAATAAAAATACTGTCGGGATAAGAGTCCCGAATAACGAATTTTTTTCAAAATTGTGTTCAATAATAGACGGCGGAGTACTTGCTACAACAAGTGCAAATTTATCAAATCATCCCTCATCTAAAACATATGAGCAGGCGGTTAACTCAATAGGTGCATTGACTGATACTGTATTTGAAGATTACGGATGTAAATGCTTAGGACATGAATCAACCGTAATTTTATTAACCGACAATAATTATAAAATATTGCGCCAAGGTGCCGTAGTTGTTGACTTTTAGCTTATGCAAATAAATTTGTTACAAATCTTAATAATTTTCAAAAATTACTAAAGAAATTTTTTTTTTTGCCGATAAGGAGATTTGTAGAGTTCAAAATAGGAGTGTAATTATGTCACAATTTTATCTAGATGCAGATGGAAATCCGCTTAAAGTGCCTCTAAAACCGGCAAATACCAAAAGTCCAAACGCTGAAAATGGAGGTACAAATGTAGAAGATATAAATTTATGGAATTTAGTAGACGGTGAGTATGAGTTTAACGAAAAACTGTTAACTCGTGACGGATTTATTGAAGTATTAAAAGCAAAAAGCGGTAAAAAAGGTGCTATGACCGATGAACAGCTTGGTGAGCTGTTTGATAAAGTTGCCGGTGATGATAAAATAATGACTCAAGATGAAATTGAAAAACTTGCACATTTTGGTGATAAAAAAGATTCACATGATAAAAATGGCGAAAAAATTAATGAATTTGATGTTGAAGCATATTTAGCAGCATATGAAGAAGCTACTGTTGAGAATACAGCTCCCACTGATTGTAATTGCTGTGATGATGATTGTCCATGTCATGACCCTGATTCCGGTATGCATAAAACAATATCTTCAATATTGAGTGATGATAACCGTATTAAAACCGATGGAAATGGTAATAAATATGTAAATGTTGAACAATGGGTAAATCCTGCCGAACATGACAGCGTAAATAATTGTTTATCAAGAATAATACTTAATAGCTATGATCTAGATGCAATGGGTATTAAGATGTATAGTGACGAATATTATCAATTAGAAAAAGCAGTTATGGACGCTAACCCTGAAATATACGGTACGGAAGAAGGCGGCTGGCGTAAAGAAGTTGGTGGTAAAGGCAGACACAATGCCGTATTATATACGGGTGATAAAATAATATTACCGGATGTAGAAATACTTGGATGTACTTGTGATGATGATAAAAAACCTTCAAAACCAAGTAATACGTCAAATAGTACAACTCCGACAGGACCAACCGGACCAACCGGACCAACAGGTCCAATAGGACCGACAGGACCAACCGGACCAACGGGACCAACCGGACCGACCGGACCAACGGGACCAACCGGACCAACCGGACCAACGGGACCAACCGGACCAACCGGACCAACCGGACCAACGGGAC
>CANPWQ010000050.1 GCA_947584965.1 Candidatus Gastranaerophilales bacterium
TTGCACATAAGCTCAATTATTGGAAAATACCGTTAATTCCAAGGATTATATCTAATATTTCAAGAGTCTTAACGGGAATAGAAATTCATCCCGCCGCAAGAATTGGCAGAAGATTTTTTATTGACCACGGAATGGGCGTAGTAATAGGTGCAACAACAATTATTGGTGATGATGTTCTGTTATATCAAGGTGTAACTCTTGGCGGTACGGGTAATGAACACGGCAAGCGCCACCCAACTTTGCATAATAATATTGTAGTGGGTGCAGGTGCTAAAATTTTAGGTAATATTGAGATAGGCTCTAATTCAAGAATAGGAGCAGGCTCGGTTGTAGTTGATGACGTTCCCGAAAATTCAACAGTTATTGGAATTCCCGGAAGAATTGTTAAACAAAAACTGTTAATACAAGGTCAATTAATGCACAACAGAATCCCCGACCCCGTTACCTGTCAAATAAACAGATTAAAATACGAAATTGAAGATTTAAAAGAACAAATAGAAGAACTAAAAAAGGCGGATAATTAATCCGCCTTTTTGTTATTATGCTTCAGTTAGATTTAGTTTTTAATTATTTACGGAAGATATTTGCCAAAACACCAGCTGCACCAACTGCTAATCCTACCCATCCCGGACCGGGGCATAAAATACCTGCGACTACAGCACCTGCGATACCTAATACTTTACATGCAACACCACCTGCTTTTTTAAGTCCGTCTGTTGATGTAGTTTCATCCAAATCACACATTTCTTTTAATAAATCTTCTTCTTGATATTGATCTCCGTCCCAGTTGATTTCGAAGCCTCTTTCAAAACTGTTTGCTGTGTTTTCAGTAATGAAATCTTCAAGCGATAATCCTTCTTCTAAATTAGATTCTATCATCTGTCTTGCTACTGCTCTTAACTGAGTATCATTTTCTGAAATTTGTGCATATCTTCCTTGTGATGAAATCTCATTTAATAATTCCTGATATGCTTCCATTGCTTTATCTTCTCTTCCTTGCTCAATGTATGTACATAGATTTGCAATTTTAGAATCAAGAGCAGCATCACGACCTGAATATTCTATTTCATAAGCTTCTTTCGCATCTTGATAATCATATCTGCTGTCTAAAGCATCTTCATTATAAAAATCTGCCGCAGTAATACCTCTTCCCGATAACACACCTGCAGTACCGGATCCGCTATTTAGTAGTCCATAACCGCTAAATGAATAAGACATAGCTAACCTCCACTTTTAAATAATTTTATAAACTAACCCACATCTTAATAAAAACATTTGGCGATTAAAAATTTACTTTAAAATTTATTTTGTTAACATTTCTTAATGATTTATTAAAATTGATTTAAAATTATTCCACCCAAAGCACCTGCAATTATTGCGATTAACGGTTGTTTTTTCATAAAAGAAAATGGTATCATCAAAGCAATAAATAATATTATTGCCTTGTTATCAATCTGCAGTGACGATGAAAAATACTCATTATTGTAAGTTATAGTTTGATAAAGCAGCTTTAATCCAATAGCAGTTAACAGTGCGCAGGAAGCAGGTCTTAAACCGTTAAATATCGCATTAACGGTGCTACAGGTTTTAAATTTATCATATATTTTCATTATTGTTATTGAAAATACGAACGGAGCAGACTCAATAGCACAAGTACATATAATTGAACCGAGAACGCCTGCCGTCGTATATCCGGTATATGTTGCCATATTTATCCCGATAGGACCCGGAGTTATATTTGATACAGCTATCATATTGGTTAATTCATCAACACTGAACCAGTTATATTTACTTTGAATGAAATATAAAAACGGCAAAGCCGCATATCCGCCTCCGATTGCAAATATTCCGATTTTCAAAAATTCATAATATAAAATAATATACAGCTTAAGCATTTTTGCCTCCCGTAATTTTAGAGTGCAAAATTGCAGCAAGCGCACATATTAATATTACAATTGCAGGTGAAATCGAAAATATCATTAATACTAATAAAACAGTAAAAAACAAAATATAAGTAAATTTAGAATTAACGCTTTTTGCCCACATATCTTTAACTGTAATAATTATCAAAACAATAACGGAAATTCTTATTCCCCAAAAAGCATCTTGAACATATTGATTTTCAATTATTCCATTCAGTATATTTGCAAGAAGTATAATACATAAAAAAGAGGGGGTTATAATTCCAATAATTGCAGATAAGGCGCCAAGTGTAGCACGAGCTTTATAACCTGCAAACATTGAAATATTTCCTGCGATTATTCCCGGAGTACACTGACTCAATGCAAAATAATCTACAAGTTCTTCTTCACTTAGCCAATTTCTTTCATCAACAATATATTTCCTCAATAAAGGTAATATTACATAACCGCCGCCTAATAGTTGTATTCCAATTATAAAAAATATTCTATATATTTCCCACAATGATACTTTTTTCATAATTGTATTATCGCATAAAAGTTCCCAAAATGTTTAATATTACTTAAAAATGGGAATACTACAATTGTAGGAGTTAATATGAATAAGGTGCTTTTACTTGATAGTCATAACAGACCTATTAATATATGCAGCTGGAAGCGTGCACTTGTTCTTTTAATGAAAGGAAAAGCAGTTAACGCAAGACACCTTAATGATATTAATTCTATGATTAAGGTAGAAAATGTTTTAATACCGTTAGTAATTAAATTAACTTATGACTTGGCAATTCCTTATCAGGAATTGCCTTTTTGCAGAGAAAATATTTTGGTAAGAGATGAATTTGTCTGCCAGTATTGCGGAGGAAAATTTCATCCCGATGAATTAACACTTGACCATGTTTATCCAAAATCAAGATTAGGACCTGATATATGGGAAAATATTGTTGCCTGCTGCAGAGAATGCAATCAAAAGAAAGCTGACAGAACACCTAAAGAAGCAAGAATGAAGCTGTTAAGGCGTCCATATAGACCTAAAGATTATTTATCTTTTGAACTTAAAAAATACCCCGAAAATCTGGTCAGGTACTGGCGGGAATATTTTGAGGCTTCTTAACTAATCCTTCATAATATACTTTCATAAAATTACAAAGCCGTTTCATATCATTTTCATTGTATTTGTCAGCATTTACCAATATTAATTTTTGTTTTATGTCGTAATCTGCGAAATTCGGCTCTTTACGAGTTTGCTCCATCATTTTTAACTTGAAAACAGAATTTTGATACTCATTAATAAACCCCAAATCAGAAGCATTATATACTTGCTTAAATCTTGCTTTTGCATTTGATAAACTGTCTGTAAAACCAAGCCATGGATCCACAACTATTATATCTTTTTCTTTTGCATCATCTAATTTTAAATCGCTCATTGTTGTTATAACAAATGAATGATCAAGCGGTGATTTACCGCTATATACACACTCTCCGCTTTTTTTATCGATAAAATCGGTTTGAAGATACAACAGCATTCGCTTGGAATTATATATTCCGTTTGCTGCCAATGCCGCAAGTGCACAAATTGCAGCTTCCCCACAATTTCCCAATTTGTTTTTTTTGACTACTGCTAATGTCAGGGCATAAGGTATTACAGCTGAATTTTCATTAGTTATTTTTTTTATTACTTCTCTTTGAAGCATTATTTCTGAATTTACTTTATTTGAAATATACTTCGCCAAATGATGAAGAGGTGATTTTTGCTCATTTTGTGTGCTTAAATAAAAAGTATCCATATAGGTACTGCTTAACCGCGGGAATGAGTTTACGGATATACGCATAATATCATCAGCATCTCTGATTTTTTTATTTTTAGCTCCAAATGTTTGAAATTTGTTTAATTGTATTGAATTTATTTTCATACAGTATTTAAAACATTAAAAATTTTTTTTTGCCTGATTGATTTACCTTTTAGCCAGGTGTTTAAAGTGTACTTTTTTGTTTTTATAACAAAAAAGGAGTCATTATGACAAAAAAAATTTTAATGGTTACAACAAATTTTTCAGAAATTAATGAAGAAATACATACGGGAGTTTGGCTTGAAGAATTTGCAGTTCCGTTTCTTACATTTAAAGCAACCGGATACGATGTTATTGTTGCAAGCCCAAAGGGCGGTATTTCTCCGATTGATGAAAACAGTTTAAACTGTTCTAACCCCATGGAGTGGGATGATGCGGCAAAATATCTTAAAGATACGGTTAAATTAGCTGATGTTGATTATAAATCATTTGACGCACTTTTTTTACCCGGCGGGCATGGTCCTATGTTTGACTTTGCTCATAATGATGACTTAAGGACAATTGTAGAATATATGTACATATATGACAAAATTATAGCTGCAGTTTGCCACGGGGTTGTCGGATTAACTTATGCTTTTGATTGCAATGAAAATCCGATATTAAAAAATAAACAGGTTACTGCTTTTACAAATAAAGAAGAACAAATTGTAAAAATGCACGAATTTATGCCATTTTCACTTGAAGATAAAATCAAATCACAAGGAGCTGTTTTTATAGCCGATAAACCTTGGAGCGAGCATGTTGAAATTAACTGCAATCTTGTAACGGGACAAAATCAGCAGTCGGCACTTTTAGCAGCCGAGGGAGTTATATCATTACTTTAAATAAAAATCTGCGTTAACGTATACTCTTATTTTTACTTTACCTGCTTCAACAGGTGTAGAAACTTCCGCTGTCTCAACAGCGCCGTCGGCAAGCATTGTTTTTGCATAAAATCTGCCGTTAGATACAGCCATATCAGTAGAGCAGGACGCATTTATATATTTTATCCCCTCAACAGAGCTCCCCGCAGCTTTTGCTATTGAATCAGCCTGTGCTTTTAATTCCTTTAACAATTCGGGATACATTGAATTGCACATACTTTCATCATTTTCATAAGAATAATAAAGCCCTTCCGTTCTGTTTGCTCCGTTTGCAATAGCAGTATCAATTAAGTTTGCTATTTTTGTTGTATCTTTTGTTTCTACAATTACGGAATTTACCGCACTGTAATTTCTTATTGTTCTTTTACCGCTTGAGGTTGTTGTATATACGGGACGAACGGAGAAATTATTTGTTTTTATTACGTCAGTTTGTTCGGTTGTTAGAGATTTTAAAGAATTTATTATCTTATTTGATACCTCATTATTTGCAGTAACAGCTTTTTGAGCGGTTTCTGCCGTATTTTCTACCGCAAAAGTAACTCTTGCTATATTAGGTTCAATTTCTTTTGTTTTTGAAGCACTCAAAGATATAAAACCGGCTTCTTTTTTTATACCAGTATCAGAGGCATTAACACAAACGCCCGTTAAGGTTATAATTCCAAACAATACAGCAGATATTAATTTTTTATTCATATTAATTTCTCATTTCTTTTTTTTCTTTTAAGTCTTCAACATCAGATGTCTTTACTTCATTATCGGAATTTTCAATTTTTTTACTCATAATTTCAAATTCTTTTAATTGATTTAATTGTGAAGTCCTTGCGCGTTCCATAATATCTTTTATTTGTTCTTTTGAAAGTCCTTGGCACGTACCAAAACCGATTAAAGGACGTTTGTTATTTAAAGCATATAATGACAGCGCAATAATTGCCCAAAGTAAAATACCTTGGTACATATTTATTTCCGAAAAGTAATTTGATTGATGAAAAGCAAAATTCCATAATTTCATACAACCCCACCCCGGGGATATTATGAACCCTGCTATAAGTCCGCATATAACAAATGCAGCAGTTATTATACCACGTACACCGTTTATTGTTATTATTCTATAATTTTTGTTCATTTTTATTATCCTTGAAAAAACAAATTAAATTCATTTTCTGACAGTATTATAACACCTAAATCGGAGGCTTTGTCAAATTTTGAACCGGGGTTTTCACCTGCCAAAACATAAGAAGTTTTTTTGCTGACACTGCCCGATACTTTTCCGCCAGCTTTTTTTATTCTTTCTTCAAACACACTTCTCGGTTGAGAGAGAGTTCCCGTTATAACAAAGGTTTTACCGTCAAATATGTTTGAGGTTTTTTCATAAGCGCTGCCTTGCGGTTTTACTCCGTATTCTCCAAGTTTATTTAGTATTATTTTATTATTTTCGTCATTAAAAAACTCAACAACGCTTTTTGCAGCCTTATCACCTATTCCGTCAATTTTAATCAAGTCTTCAATTGAAGCATTTTTTATACTTTCAAGTGTCGGGAACTCGTTTGCAATAAGTTCTGCCGTCTCTTTGCCTATTAATTTTATGCTTAATGCAGTTAAAAATTTTGTCATTGTTGGATTTTTTGTTCCTTGAATTGCACTGTAAAGATTATCAGCTGATTTTTCCTTTATCAAATCAAGAGTCATAAAATCATCAACTGTTAATTTATATAAATCAGCGAAATCACTTATCAAACCTTTTTCATAAAGTTTTTCAACTATTGATTCGCCAACTCCGTCAATATCCATAGCCTCTTTAGAAGCCCAATATTCAATTCTGCCTTTTATTTGAGCAGGGCAATTAAGACTGTTTGGACAATACAGTGCCACTTCATCATCGGTTTTAACAAGTTCAGCACCGCAAGAGGGGCATTTATCAGGCATTGAATATACCCCCATATCTTCATTTTCTCTTTTTCTAATTACTTTCGGGATTATTTCGGCAGCTTTTTTTATTAAAACCTCATTTCCTTTATTAATTTTCAACCTTTGTATTTCATCAAAGTTATGCAGACTTGCACGTTTTACTATTGTACCCGCAAGTTTAACGGGAGTTAATATTGCAATAGGAGTTACCGCACCTGTTTTTCCGACACTTAACTCAACATCCTCAAGTTTAGTCCAAACTTCTTCGGGCGGAAACTTAAATGCAGTAGCCCATTTTGGAGCCCTTGAAGTGTATCCGAGTTCGTTTTGCTTAGAAATTTCATTAATTTTTACTACCATTCCGTCAGTTGCATAGTTTAAATTAAATCTTTGAGTTTCCCAGTATTTACAAAGTTCAATGACTTCATCTATCCCTTTTACGAGCTTATAATTAGGATTAGTTTCAAACCCGAGTTCCTCAAGCAGTTTCATTCCGTCATAATGAGTTTTTATTATATTTTTATCCTCAGGAAGCGCCGTATATGCGAAAAAATGTAAATCTCTTTGCGCTGTTATCTTAGAATCTAACTGCCTTAATGAACCTGCAGCAGCATTTCTCGGATTTGCAAATTCTTTTATTCCACGCTCTATATTTTCCTCATTCAGTCTTTCAAATGAAGAAACGGGCATGTAAACTTCACCTCTGACGTCAATATTAATAGGTTTTGAAAGTTTTTGCGGAATTGATTTTATTTCTTTAATATTTTGAGTTATATTTTCTCCTGCTATTCCGTTGCCCCTTGTAGCACCTAAAATTAAATCCCCATTTTTGTATGTAAGAGCACAAGATAGCCCGTCAATTTTTAATTCAACAACTAATGAAAGTTCATCCTCTTTTGGGTACTCTTTTTTAACTCTTTCGTACCATTTTCTTAAATCTTCATAATTATTTGAGTTATCAAGGCTGTATAACCTGTACTTATGTACAACTTCTTTAAAACCCTCAGCTGCTTTACCGCCTACTTTTTGAGTCGGACTGTCCGATGTTTTTAATTCGGGATATTCCGCTTCAAGTTTGTTTAACTCACGAAACAGCTCATCATACTCAAAATCGGTTATCTTTGGAGCATCATCAACATAATATGCTCTGTTGTTTTCCTCGATTATTTTTTTTAACTGCGTAATTCTTTCTTTTGCTTCCTGATAGTTCATTTTCTTTCCCCGAAATTCACACAAGTTAATAAAATTGTATTGGTAGTTATTTCATTTTATAATAAAAATAATATGTCTATTATAAAATTTGTTAAAAAATTTAAGAAAATAAACAGAACACTTTTTACTACGCCGTCACATTCGCAAGGAGCAGGCGCCGCTCCTGAAATTGCTTCAATGCTCGGACGTAAGTTTTTTTCTTGCGATTATTCGGAAGCGGAGGGATTTGACAACCTTTCAAACCCAATTGGAATTATTAAAGTCGCTCAAGATAATGCAGCACAAATATATAATGCAAAATCAGCGTTTTTTCTTACTAACGGTTCTACTTCCGGAATAATAGCCGCTATGAATGCCATTTTAAACAGAAATGACAAAGTTCTTATTTGCAGAAATTGTCATAAATCAGTATATAACGGGCTTGTTATAACGGGAGCTGTTCCTGTTTGGTTTATGCCATACTATAACAGAGATTGGGGAGTATACGAACCCGTTAACATTGATTATCTTGAAGAAATTTTTAAAAGAAATAAAGATATAAAATTGTTTATTATGACAAACCCTACTTACGAGGGCATAATTTCTGATGTAAACAGAGTTGCAAGCGTTTGTAAAAAATATAATGTAAAGTTACTTGTAGATGAAGCTCACGGAGCCTTATGGAATTTCCATAGAGCCCTTGGCATGCCCGCTATTCTTGAGGGAGCAGATATTGTTGTTCAATCCCTGCATAAAACGGCAGGTGCGCTAAATCCCTCAGCCATATTACTTATCGGAAATGACTCCGATATAAATCCAAAACAAATTCAAGAGTCGCTTAACCTTATAACAACAACTTCTCCATCATACCCATTATTAATGAATATTGAGGGAACTATTAATTATTTAAATTCTGAAAAAGGACGAGCTAAAATTTCAGAACTCGTAAAAAACATTAACCGCCTGGTAAGAACCTTAAGAGATATTCCTAATTTAGAAGTTTATTCATATAATAATGATATAACTAAAATTTTAGTAAAACTTACAAACATATCGGGATTTGAATTATCAGAATTGTTATACAGAAAATATAACATAGAAGATGAACTTGCTAATGAAAAATCCGTGCTGTTTCTAACTGGACTGGGAACAACTAAAGGCAAATTAAAGAAATTAGAAAAAGCGCTTACGGAAATTTGTTCAAACAATATTAAAATTACGGAATCACAAGACGATACTAATTTAATGTACACAATTGAACCAAGAGTAAAATATACACCCGCCCTTGTGTGGAATAAACCATATCGGGAAGTAGAGCTAAGATATGCCGTATCACGCGTTGCAATGGAAGTTATAACAAATTATCCGCCCGGAATACCTGTTCTTTTGCCGGGAGAAGTTATAAAAAAAGAACATCTGGAATTTCTTAAAGACAGAAAAAGAATAAAGGTGCTAGCTTAATGGCTTTTTTAAAAAAAAACGAATATTTAAACTGCCATTTTATGAAGCATTCGCTCCATTTTTTTCAAGACTCTATAAAAGCCTGCTGTACTAACGCACAAGGTCCGGTTTTTTACCCTGATTATTCGGGCGAAGTAATTGATTGGAATTATATTTTTAACATAAGGAAAAAATATATAAAAAATATTAACTCCTTTTGGAATAAAAAAACTATTCCCGACTGTTGCAAAAATTGCAGTGAATTAAATTTATACAAGTCAAAAGATAAAGTTAAAAAATTTGAAAATATTATTGATACCGTATATTTTCATCACAGTATGTCTTGCAATGCAAAATGCGTATATTGTTGCTATAGAGAGCGGAGTAAAGGGTATAACTATAAAGTTTTGCCTGCTGTTAAATCTTTAATTGATAATAAAATCTTATCAAAGCATGCTTCTATATATATGAGCGGAGGAGAAATTACCATTAATCCCGAGTTTGAGGAGTTGCTATATCTGCTTATTAACTATCTTGACTCAAAAATTGAAATTTTAACATCGGGAATAAAATACTGTAAATCAATTGAATCAGCTTTTAAAGCTGACAGGTGTATACTTATTATTTCTCCCGACTGCGCTGATAGAGAAACTTATAAAAAAATTAAGCGTGTTGATTGTTTTGATGAACTTGTTAATAACTTGAAAACATACATAAGCGCATGCGAGAACGCTAAAAACAATATAATCTTAAAATATATTATTGTTGATAACATTAATGATAATAATGAAGAAATTGAAAAATTCATTAATCTGGCTAAAAATTTAGGAGTAAAAAATGTCAGAATGGATATTGACTACGAAAAATATAATATAGATAACTACGAAGCAATCCCGCAAAAGTATTATGATTTAATTTTATTCTTTAATAAATTAGCGAAAGACGCAAATTTAAATGTTCAACACTGCAATCAAGTAGATTTTATACTTTCAAAAAGAACTAAGAGTTAATTATAATGCTCAAATTAATATCATTCATAATATTAAGAATACTGTCAAATCCGATTGCAAACGTATTTCAAAAAAAACTATCATGCAATAATTCTTCCTTGACAATAAATTTATACAGCTACTTATTTTTAAGTATAATTTCTTTGCCGTTGTTAAAGGGAGTTACATTCTCAAATTACAACATATCCTTTTGGCTGACCGTATTTATAGCGGGATTATTATGCTCACTCGGAACTTTATGTTCAATAAAAGCAGTAAGTATAGGCGAATTATCCGTAATGGGACCGATTAACTCTTATAAATGCGTAATAGGATTCTTGGCTTCACTATTTCTCTTAAAAGAAATTCCATCTATTTTAGGATTTATCGGAATGGCACTTATCGTTTGGGGAAGTAAATTTATGTTTGAAGACTATAATGAGGGATTTTCCATAAAATTATTCAAACGAAAAGATATTCAATACAGACTTTTAGCACTGCTGTTAACAGGAACCGAAGCAGCAATGTTAAAAAAAATAATAATACTTTCTTCCGTTAAGATTTGCTTTATATTATGGTGCCTCGTAGGATTATTTTGGACAATTATTTTTATTTGCATTACAAGGAAAAAATATAAACTTAACGCAAATAAAGAATTGGCAGAATGCGTATTGATTGCAATATGCCTCGGAATAATGCAATATTCAACAAATTATGTATTCAAATACGTAAATGTCGGCTGTGCATTAGCACTGTTCCAGCTATCTTCGGTTGTTACCGTTGTGTTCGGATATAAAATCTTCCACGAACAAAACCTTATTAAAAAACTGATAGGAAGCGCGATAATGATTTTAGGCTCTTGCTGTATTTTAATTAAATAATTTACTTATTATTATTCTGTAATAAGGTTTCACAAGCGGATATTATTGAGTCATAAAGTTCAATTCTTAAATCAAAATCAGTATACCCCGAAATATTTAATAATTCTTTATCGGAATTAAGCGCATTTTGATATGCTTCTTTTTCATTTTGAGATTTTAATTTTATAAAATCAATAATCAATTGTTTATCAACACTATTGCCCAGACTTCTAACACTATTTTCTATTAAGTTTATAAAATAAGTTTTTGAACTTGAACGCTTCTTCTTCATAAAAATGCTGTTTAAATCATTTTTAAATTTAGAAACTTGTTTTGGTAAAGAACCTAATTTCTCTTTTACACCAAAAGCAAGTGTCATAAGTGCATCATTTTCTACTTTGTTATAAATACCATTTGCTGCTTTTAATGTATTAATTGCTTTTTCCGGATTATTAATTTTTGCAAAATATTGATTATAAAAATCCTCATAAGATAAATGATTATAAGTTTCATTTTGCATAACATGTGTACATTCATGCAAAATCCAATCTAAAAAAATAATTTTACTATTCCTATCATTAGTATTAGGAACAACCACATAAATTTTTTGAGGTAAAGATTTTGCAACTAAAAGCCCTCTGTCATTAACGAAGAAAGAAACTTGTTGCTGCGTGTATCCCGTAGTATACGTATGCGCATTGTTATTACCCGGAAGATTTTTGTAATCATCAAATGTTGTATCAGGTGAATATTTTTGAATTATTTTTTCTATTGATTTTAAATCAAATTCAGCCCCATTCATAATTAAATCTGTCATTTCAGATTTAAGTGCATCATATTTTGGATTTTGAGAACTACCTTTAAAATTAATATTATTTGATTTTATAAAAGTATCTTGTTTTAAATTCAACATTACATTTTTGTTTGAATAAGGCTTAAAAATATTTATATTAGACCCAATAGCAGATATTTTCATACATTACCTTTCTTTGCAATTAGGAACAAACATAAAAAAATAAAATTGTTAAAAATAAAAGCAAATGTTACAATTATAAATGTATTTTCGATTTAATTATTTGAACACAAAAAATAC
>CANPWQ010000051.1 GCA_947584965.1 Candidatus Gastranaerophilales bacterium
TTAGTTATTCCTGAATTAAAAGGAAAATTAGACGGTTTCGCTATGAGAGTTCCTACTCCGGATGTATCTTTAGTAGACGTTGTATTTGAAGTTGAAAGAGATGTAACCGTTGAAGAAGTTAATGCAGCATTAAAAGCAGGTGCTGACGGACACGTATTATGTTACAGTGAAGAACCTTTAGTATCTTCAGACTATATCGGAACTCACCAATCTTCAACAGTTGACGCACAATTAACAAGAGTTATGGGCGGAAATATGGTTAAGATTATTTCTTGGTACGATAACGAATGCGGTTATTCTACAAGATTAGCTGAAACAACATTAATGGTTGCTTCTAAATTATAATCTTTACAAATTATAAATAAAGAGCCGCTTGAATTTAAGCGGCTCTTTTATTAAATTGTGTATAAAATACAATAATTATTTTAAAAAAAAACATGTTTGATATACAATATTAAAGTTAAATAAAAAAGGACTATTAATTGTGGGTTTAACTTTTCAAGAATTAATATTAAATTTATCAAAGTTTTGGAGTGATTACGGATGTATAATACAACAGCCGTATGATATAGAAAAAGGCGCAAGTACCATGAACCCTGCAACATTTTTAAGGGCATTAGGACCTGAGCCTTGGAATACCGCAATGGTAGAACCATGCCGCAGACCGACTGACGCAAGATACGGTGAAAACCCAAACAGATTGGGGCATTATTTTCAATATCAGGTTATACTAAAGCCGTCACCCGAAAACTCACAGGAGCTTTACTTAAAGAGCTTGGAGGCTATGGGAATAGACTTATCCAAACATGATGTAAGATTTGTTGAAGATAATTGGGAATCGCCGACATTAGGCGCGGCAGGAGTAGGCTGGGAAGTTTGGCTTGACGGTATGGAAATTACTCAGTTTACTTATTTTCAGCAAGTCGGCGGGCTTGAAATAAGACCTGTTGCCCTTGAAATAACATACGGATTAGAGCGTATTGCTATGTATCTGCAAAATGTAAATTCCGTTTACGATGTTATGTGGAATAAAGAGTTAAAATACGGCGAAATATATCTGCAAAATGAAATAGAACAATCTAAATACAATTTTGAATATTCAAATGCGGAAAGATTGTTTAAAATGTTTGATTTATTCCAAGCGGAAGTTGAGTCTTGCGTGGAGGCAAAAATAGTGCTTCCTGCTTATGACTATGTATTAAAATGCTCTCATACATTTAATTTATTGGATGCAAGAGGCGTAATAAGCAGAGATGAAAGAATAAATTATATAAACAGAGTCAGGAAAATGGCAGCAATGGTTGCTCAATTGTATGTTGAACAGCGTGAAGCAATGGGATTTCCCCTTTTGAAAAAACAGCCGTTAAAAGTATAGAAAAAGGAAAAAGATAAATGCAAACACCCGCAAAAAGTATATTAGGAAAATTTGTGTCAAATTTATTGAGAACGAAAAACCCCGATGAGTTTTTGGAACAATCGGCGGCGGGCGGATTAAAAAAGACACTTAATGCTTTTGATTTAATAATATTGGGAATAAGCGCCATAATAGGGGCAGGAATATTCGTTATGATAGGTTCAGCTGTTATAGGTACGGCAGAACGTGTCGGTGCAGGACCTGCACTTGTTATTTCAATATCCTTGGTTGCGGTAGCGTGCATTTTTCCTGCATTATGTTATGCCGAATTCGCCTCTATGATACCTGTATCGGGCAGTGCGTATATATATACGTTCGCGACAATGGGTGAATTTCCGGCATGGATGATGGGCTGGGTATTAATGCTTGAATATGCAATCGGTACAATTGCCGTGGCTTCAAGCTGGACGGGATATTTAATAAAATTATTTGAGGGCTTTCCTATGCTGCCCGAGTGCATTAAAAATCCGCCTGTTTGGCTTATAAATGATTATCAAACCGCGGTAGCTTCAAATCCTGACGCTGCTATTCCTCATATTTTAGGAATTCCGTTTTGTATTAATCTTCCCGCTATGTTCATTATAACGGTTATAGGGTTAATACTTTTAAAAGGTATTCAGGAATCCGCTAATTTTGCTAAAATAATGGTATTTGTTAAAGTTGCGGTTATTGCATTATTTATCGGTGTCGGGGCGTTTTATGTCAGACCTGAAAATTGGACTCCCTTTGCGCCGTCAGGTATTAAAGGTATTTTAATGGGCGCATTTGCAATATTTTACGCATATATAGGCTTTGACGCCATATCAACCGCAGCCGAAGAAACTAAAAATCCGCAAAAAAATCTTCCTATCGGATTAATAGGTTCTTTATTAATTTGTTCAATAATATATGGACTTGTAACTATTGTATTAACAGGTATGATACCGATGTCGCAAATTGACTTAAAAGCTCCAATTGCTGCTGCTATGAGCTTTGTAGGTCAGGACTGGTTTGCAGGTGCTATTGCAATCGGGGCATTGGCAGGTTTAACTTCCGTACTGCTCGTGCTTCAATTTGGAACAACAAGAATTTTATTTGCAATGGCGCGTGACGGATTTTTCCCGCCGATTATGAAAAAAGTTCACCCTAAATTTCAAACTCCTTGGGTAATAACGGTAATTTCAACTATTTTAATTTTAATAGGTTCACTATTTATTAATATGCAGGTAGCGGCAGAGCTTGCTATTTTCGGAACTTTTACATCATTTGTTATTGTATGTTTGGGAATTTTACTTTTAAGAAAAACAGAACCTAATCGTCCCAGACCGTTTAAAGTTCCTTGCTGTCCGTGGTTCCCTATTATCGGAATAGTATTTTGCTCGGGATTAATGTTCGTTGCACTTAGAGAAGTAAAAACCTCCGCTATGTTATTCCCGCTATGGCTTGTTCTTGGAGTCGTAATTTATTTTATGTACGGGTATCAAAGCAACAGAAAACAAGAAGCAATGAAACTTGAAAAAATTGAACAAGAACCTAAAAAAGAAGCGGCGACAGTTTCAAAATAAAATTCAGTTAACTTTTGAAATAATCGGTTGACGGTATTCCGCAAGATTTATCGAATGAGAATCCGTAATTACGCTTGGCGGAAGAATATGCCATTTATAAACCGCACAATGTGATTTCCAAAAGAACTTTTTAATCCACTCTTCTTTTTGAGCTTTATCAACAGGGTGATTTTTTTCGTAATAAAATTTATGATTAATAAAATCTTGCAATCCGAAGCCTTGAGTTTCAACAAACCAAATTAATTCATCCAAAAATTCATAAGGCATGTTTTCTTCTTCCGCGCAGACGCTTTTGCCGGTTTTTGCGTTGATTTTTAATTCTGCGCCCGGAGGTTTCTCAAGAATTGCCTGCGGTATAGCGTTCTTTGTTTCGCGGGTTTTATTCAAGAAATCAGCGAGAGCAAAAAGTTTTGTTTTGGTAACATCGGCAATAGGCGCGTATCCGCCCGACATATCGCCGTTTATTGTTGCATAACCTATGTACAATTCCGATTTATCGCTTGTTGCTATGGGCAGCATTTGTTTGTGTTCGTTAGATATACTCCAAAGCAGAGTAGCTCTTAATCTGGCTTGCAGATTTTCAATAGTTGTTGATTTTTCAAATTTTTCTGCCGTTATATGTGAAAATGCACTTGATAGCATTTTTTTCATTGTATCTATTTCGTTTGCAAGCGGAATTTCAAGAAAATTAATTCCTAAATTTTGAGCAAGAATTTTAGCGTCGTTTTTACTTTCTGATGAAGTAATTTTACTCGGCATTGAAACTCCCCAGACATTTTCCCTGCCTAAAGAATCCGCAAGTAAAACCGCGCAGACGGATGAATCTAATCCGCCCGATAATCCCAATACTGCCTTTTTAAATCCGTTTTTATTAAAATAGTCTTTTATTGCAGAGGTTAGATTTTTATAAGTGCGTGCTAAATCATTTTTATAATTAAGATTAAAAGTTTTTATATTAAGTTTTTCCCCCATTCCTTGAGGCAGTGCTTCTATTTTTCCTTGATAATCAATACCTATGGCATAATCCTCATCAAAAGATTTTGCTCTTAAAACAAGTTCACCTTTTTTATTGTATATTCTTGAAGTACCGTCAAATGTAAGGTTATCGGCATATCCCGCTTGATTTACATAGATATAATTAATTTTATACTTTTTGGCAATTGAGCTGAAAAGAGCGTTTTTTATATATTCTTTTCCGTTCCTTGTAGGCGAGCAAGAGCAGTTTATAACGGTTGAGGGATTTTGTTTCATTAATTCTTCAACGGGGTCAACTTTATAAATGCTTTCTTGTTTAAAAAAAGATTTATCGTTAAAACTGTCTTCGCAAACAATAACACCAAACTTTTCACCGTTTATTTCAAATATTTCGGGTGTTTCTTTTGCCGGTTCAAAATATCTGTAATCGTTAAACTCGCAGTAATTAGGGAGCAGTCTTTTTCTTACTATATTAATTATTTTACCGTTTTGAATAACCGCAACGGAATTATAAAAAGGCTTACCTCCGCTGTGTTCGGTGGGTTCGGCAAATCCTATCAATGCAGTTATGTTATTTGTTAAAGCGGCTATATTGTTAAGTTCTTCTAACTGTCTGTCTATTATGCTTTTATGGCGCATAAATATGTCACCGAACGGATATCCCATAAGTGCAAGTTCGGGGAATATTATTAAATCTGCATTATCGGATTTTGCTTTTTCAATATTAAACTTAATCTTATCTGCATTAAAATCAATATTCCCTGCTATGGTATTAATTTGCGCCAGTATTATTTTATTCATAATTTTATTATCTGATAAGAAAAAAAATAGTCAAAAAAAATGAAAAATGCATTTTTTGTTAAAAGTATTAAGTTAAGCAAAAATGTATTAATTATAACGAAGATTGCACTAAAAAATTAACAAATTTGTCATTTTTTTAGTGCAAATTTTGTAAAAATGAAAAAATTGCTTGTTATTTTCTCCTTATATGTTTATAATTAAATTTGTAAATAAAAAAAGAAAGGCGCAAGCATGGCAGAAAAACCAAAGTATACAAATGATGACATAAAAAAAATCATCAAAGATAAAAAAGTGGAATTCGTAAAATTACAATTTTGCGATATTAACGGAACCGTTAAAAATATGTCAGTCCCTGCTACTCAAATTGACAAAGTCTTAAATAACGAATCAATGCTGGACGGGTCATCAATAAAGGGATTTAGAAATATTGAAACATCAGATATGTATTTTTATCCCGATATATCAACATTTACCCTGCTTCCGTTCAGAGAAGATAAAACGGCAGGTACTAATGTTGCAAGAATAATATGCGATATCCATAACCCTGACGGTACACCGTTTGAGGGCTGTCCGCGCGCTAATTTAAAAAGAGTCATTAAAAAGGCAAAAGACCTCGGCTATGAAATGAACGTAGGTCCTGAGGCGGAATTTTTTATATTTAAAAAAGATGAAAACGGAAATCCTATAACACAAACTCACGACAGAGCAGGATATTATGACGCATCTCCCGAGGATATGGGCGAAAATATAAGAAAAGAAATTGTTAGAACCATAACAGCCATGGGCTTTGATGTTGAAGCAAGCCACCACGAAGTTGCCGACGGTCAACACGAAATCGACTTTAAATATGAAGATGCTTTGACAAGTGCAGATAATATCATTACTTTCAGATATGCGGTAAAATCCGTTGCAAATAAAAACGGTGTTCACGCTACATTTATGCCTAAACCGATTTTTGGTATTAACGGTTCGGGCATGCACTGTAATTTGTCGCTGTTTAAAAACGGTAAAAATACGTTCTTTGACCCTAAAAGAGCTCATCAGCTTTCTGAAACCGCACTTTATGCAATCGGCGGACTGCTTGAGCATGTAAAAAGTTTTACCGCTATTACAAATCCTATTGTAAACAGCTATAAACGAATAGTCCCCGGGTATGAAGCACCTGTTTATCTGGCTTGGTCTTTGGCAAATCGTTCCGCGTTAATAAGAGTTCCGGCAAAAAGAGGAAATGCAACAAGAATTGAGTTGCGCTCGCCTGACCCGTCATGTAACCCGTATTTGGCTCTTGCCGTAATTTTAGAATCAATATTGGACGGTGTTCAAAAGAAAATTCAACCACCGCTTGATATTGATAAAAATATATTTAAAATGGATGACAGAGAACGTAAACGCGCTAAAATAGAAACACTCCCCGGAAGTTTACATGAAGCGTTATTGCTTATGAAAAAAAGTGCAATTGTTAAATCTGCTTTAGGAGAACATATATTCAAAGAATTTATGCAAACAAAACTCCAGGAGTGGGAAAAATACAGGACGGCAGTAACTCAATTCGAGCTTGATAATTATCTCGTAAAATACTAATTTTAATTCATAAGATGAAAAAAAGAGCCTTAATCGGGCTCTTTTTTGTAATGAATACAGAGTTGAAAAAAATAAATGTTTATTATATAGTGCTAATAAAGTGGCGGGCATCGCCAAGTGGTAAGGCCTCGGATTGTGGTTCCGACATGCGTGGGTTCGAACCCCACTGTCCGCCCCATTTTTAAGATAATGATGAAATATGGAAATTAAAAAAAATATATTATTAAACCCCGGTCCTGCAACTACTACAAATTCTGTAAAAATGGCTCAAGTGGTTCCTGATATTTGCCCTCGTGAAAAAGATTTTGCTGATTTAATGAAAAATATAAGACAAGACTTATTAAAGGTTGTTCATGCCGATAATAAAAAATATACGGCAGTATTATTTTGCGGGTCAGGTACAATTAATATTGATATCTGTTTAAATTCTCTGATTCCCGCTCCCAACAGCAAAGTTTTAATTATTAATAACGGAGCATATTCATCTCGTGCCGCAGAGATTTGCGAATATTACGGACTTGATTATATTAATTTAAAATTTCCGATTGATGAATTGCCTGATTTGGATTTGGTGGAAAAAACATTAAACGAAAATCCCGAAATTAAACTTGTTTACTCTACGCATAATGAAACAGGTACGGGGATATTAAATCCTATAAGAGAAATAGGTGCTTTGGCCCATAAATATGGCGCAATCTCGGTTGTTGATACTACATCAACACTTGCCATGCTGCCTATTAATATGGAAAAAGATAATATTGATTTCTGTATGGCTTCTGCTCAAAAGGGACTTCAAGCAATGGCAGGTTTATCTTTTATTATCGGAAATAAAGCAATAATAGAGAAATCTAAAAATTACCCTAAACGTTCGTACTATTGTAATTTATATCTTCAATATGAATATTTTGAGAAAACGGGGCAAATGCACTTTACCCCTCCTGTACAGACAATATATGCACTCTTGCAGGCATTAAAAGAATATTTTATTGAGGGTGAAGAAAATAAACATCAAAGACATTTAAGGACATTTGAAGCCATACATAAAGGACTTAAAGAACTGGGATTTAAAAATGCAATAAAAAAAGAATGGCAGGCAGGTCTTGTAGTTTCAGTCATATATCCCGATGATGAAAACTGGAATTTTGAAAAAATACACGACTATTGTTATAAACGGGGATTTACTATCTATCCGGGGAAAATTTCATCACTGAATACTTTCAGATTGTGTTCTCTTGGTGCTATTGATGAAAATGATATAAAAAACTTTTTTAAAGTATTTAAAGAAGCCTTAATCTTTAATAATATTTCTATACCGGTCTTTTACAGAGGAGAAAATTAATGAAAAAAGTATATACCTGCTTTTGTACTGACGTTATTCATGAGGGACATTTAAATATAATCAGAGAGGCTCAAAAATACGGAGAAGTAATTGTCGGGGTTCTTTGTGACGAGGCATTAGTACATTTTAATAAATTTCCTACTATTGATTTTGAAAAAAGATTAAATCTTATTAAAAATATTCCGGGCATAGCTCAAGTGGTAATTCAAAATGAAGTAATGTACGATAAAATAGTAAAACAAGTTGCACCCGATTATATCATTCATGGTGATAATTGGAAAATCGGTGCTATGAAAGCTATACGAGAAAATTGCATAAAACTGATGAAAGAAACAGGTGGCGAAGTTATAGAAGTACCTTATACCTGCAGTGATAACATTAATCATATTACCGCTCAGATAAGAGAAAAATTAATGATGCCCGAATATAGAAGAAAACAATTAAAGGAGCTTATTAAATTAAGAGATATAGTAAAAACAATTGAAGTTCACAGTGGTTTGACGGGTTTAATTGCGGAAAAGACAATTGTTGAGAATGACGGTAAAATTGACCAATTTGACGCAATGTGGATTTCGTCATTATGTGATTCGACAGCAAAAGGTAAACCTGATATTGAACTTGTAGATATGACATCAAGATTTAGAACAATATCGGATGTGATGGAGGTGACAACAAAACCTGTTATATTTGATGGTGATACGGGAGGACTTATTGAACATTTCGTTTATACAGTTCGTTCGCTTGAAAGAATGGGAGTTTCTGCTGTTATTATTGAGGATAAAACAGGTTTAAAGAAAAATTCTCTGTTTGGTACTGAAGTAAAACAAAGTCAAGACAATATTGAGCATTTTTGTGAAAAAATTAAAGCAGGTAAAAAAGTTCAGTTAACTTCCGATTTTATGATAATCGCCAGAATAGAAAGTTTAATACTGGAAGCTGGTATGGTTGATGCTTTAACACGTGCTAAGGCTTATGTTGACGCTGGGGCAGACGGTATAATGATTCATTCGAGGAAAAAAGATCCGGCTGAAATCTTGGAATTCTGTGATTTGTTTAGAAAAGAAAATAAAACAACACCAATTGTTGTAGTTCCTACTTCATTTAATGAAATTACGGAAGCTGAACTTGCAAGTCACGGAGTAAATATTGTAATTTATGCCAATCAATTAACACGTGCTGCATTCCCCGCTATGGAAAGTGTTGCAAAAGCTATTTTAAAATATCATAGAGCAAAAGAAGTTGATGAAAAATTAATGCCAATTAAAGATATTATTTCTTTGATTAATGAATTGTAAGGAGTTATAATGAATACTTGGCATGAAATATGGAATAAAAGGACTGCCAATATTGAAATATTATCATTGAAAGAGATAAAACAAGTATTTGCAGAGTTAAAACGAGCTAACGGTTTTGATGTTATTAACGGCGGATTAAGTATTAATTCATTGATTAGCCAATATGAAGATATAAAACAAAACTTTTCTGAATGTTTTAAAGATAAAGATTTTTCAAAGGTAAAAAGTATTTATGAGTTAGGCTGTGGGAGCGGAGCTAATTTGTTTCTTTTTCAACAGGAGAATAAAATTGTCGGGGGGGGGGATTTTTCAATTAATTTAATTAATATTGCAAAAAAAGTTATAAACTCTTCTGATTTAAAATGTATTGAGGCTATTAACATATCGCAAATGCCTATATATGATGCAATTTTATCTAACAGCGTATTTTCTTATTTTCCTGATTTTGCATACGCCAATACGGTTTTAGAAAAATTATATAATAAAGCCAAATATGTCATAGGATTGATAGATATTCACGATATTGAGAAAAAAGAAGATTTTATAAATTTCAGAAAGGCAAATATTAAAGATTATGAAATAAAATATAAAGATTTGAATAAGTTATTTTATTCAAAAGAATATTTTATTAAATTTGCTAAAAATCATAATATGAAGATAAAATTTACAAAATCCCAAATGGATGGATACTGGAATAACGATTTTGTATTTAACTGCTACTTATATAAAAGGGAAGCATAAATAATGACAAATGCAATAATAATGGCGTCAGGACTGGGAACAAGAATGCGTCCTTTAACGGAAAAAATACCTAAACCTTTAATTAAAGTCAATAATATTCCAATGATAGAAACGGTTATCAACGGATTATTATCAAAAAATATTAATAATATTTATGTTGTTGTTGGATATTTAGGATTTCAATTTAACTATTTATGCGAAAAATATAAAAATGTATCATTAATACAAAATCCTGATTATGAAAAAGTTAATAATATATCATCAATATATTATGCAAAAAATGAACTGAAAATGGCAGATTGTTTTATCTGCGAAGCCGATTTATTTATTCCTGATATAACGGTATTTAACTATGACTTACATTGCTCTTGTTATTTTGGAAAAATGATAGAAGGCTATTCATCTGATTGGGTTTTTGAGCTGTCTGATAACGGATATATTACAAGGGTTGGTAAAGGGGGAAATAACTGCTACAATATGGTAGGTATATCATATTTTACTAAAAAAGATGCCTGTATATTATCAGAAGTAATAAAAAAAACATATAATACGGCAGGATACGAAAATTTATTCTGGGATGATGTTGTAAATAATAATTTGGATAAATTAAAATTAAAGATTAATCCCGTAAAAAAATCGCAAATAATTGAAATAGATACAGTAGAAGAACTTGAAACAATAAGAAAAAATATAAAATGCAGATAGAAAATTTTATTAAAATATTAAATAAAGAATTTTATACGGGTGTTCCTGATTCGCAGTTAAAACAGCTATGTAATTATTTAATAAATACATATAAAACGGATGAAAAACACCATATAATCGCCGCAAACGAGGGTAATGCCTGTGCAATAGGGGCGGGATATTATTTGGCAACAGGCAAAATTCCGGTTATTTATATGCAAAATTCGGGCGAGGGAAATATTATTAACCCTATGGCTTCTCTGTTAAATGATAAAGTTTATGCAATTCCTGCGGTTTTTATAATAGGTTGGAGAGGGGAGCCTAATGTAAAAGATGAACCTCAGCATATATATCAAGGTGAAGTAACATTAAAATTGCTCGATGTTATGAATGTAAAATACTTTGTTATTTCAAAAGAAACAACTGAAGCTGAAATAAAAAAAGTAATGAATGAATTTGAACAAATACTTTTAATGGGCA
>CANPWQ010000052.1 GCA_947584965.1 Candidatus Gastranaerophilales bacterium
TGATCGTCGCCTTGGTAGTCCATTACACCACCAACTAGCTAATCAGGTACAGGCTCATCCTTAGCCACCGGAGTTTTCAAGATTAGTATTTCAACTAACCTCATATGCGGTATTAGCAGTCGTTTCCAACTGTTGTCCCCCAGCTAAGGGCAGATTTCCTATATATTACTCACCCGTCCGCCACTTTCCACTGACCGAAGTCAGCTTCACGTTCGACTTGCATGTATGAAGCACGCCGCCAGCGTTCATCCTGAGCCAGGATCAAACTCTCCATTGTCAGAAAAGTTTATGTCCATCAAGAACATTAACCACATCGGCTAACGCTCTCTGCTCGACTTCATATTTTTTTGTCCGTCTCATTTTATTCAAAATCAACAGGTATTTATCGTTTTCAGCTATTCTGTTTTCAATGTTCTATTTCTTCTTTTAAAGTCAGCAAAATAAGCCTTTGTCTATTCCACATTCCTTTAAATTTTTCAGTCACTCTTTTTAGCGACATTTTTTATGTTATCACCTCAATTTTTATTGTCAAGAACTTTTTTTAATTTTCTTTATTTTTTGAGGTCCTAACTCTCTGAGCCTTTTTAACTCTCAGTCACAAGGTGTTTTGCTCACCTCGGAACATTTATTAATCTATTCCAAACATATTTTTAAGTCAACACTTGTTTTTTATATTTTTTTGGTTTATTTTTTTACTTTTTTCTATTCTCCACTCAGGACACGCCTTTTGGCGGTTCATAAAAGTTAATAATTTGCACTGTATTGCTTTTTGTTATATCATATTTCTATTATTTTAGTTTTTATAAGGATTTTTTTATGGCTAGAATTGTCAGACCCGTCTGGGCTATTAGATGTGTTCAATCAGGTTGTAAATGCTTATTTGAAGTCGCTCAACTTGAAAACGGAAAACAACAGGAAGTTGTTTGTCCCAATTGCGGTGAACATTACGTTTATCCTTCACTTGATGATAAACAAGAACAATAATGTTTTTTAATAATACGGATAAACGCTATAATCGTTTTAGTGATTTTCTTAGAAATCTTTACGGAGTTAAAGTTTATAAAGTTACTCTTGATGCCGGTTTTACATGCCCGAACCGTGACGGCACCATTTCCAATGAGGGTTGTGTGTTTTGTGATAACGGCGGAAGTTTTTCGCAGCTTTACCCTAATAATATTTCCATTAAAGAACAGTTAGATTTAGGTATTGCTTTATCCAAAGAAAAATATAAAGCTCAAAAGTTTCTTGCCTATTTTCAAGCCTACTCTAACACATATAAGCCTGTTAAGGAGCTTGAAATTATTTATAATCAAGCACTTTCTCATGACGATGTTATCGGTATGTCAATAGGAACCAGACCCGACTGCGTAGATAGTGAAAAACTCGATTTAATCGCTTCTTATAATAAAAATCATTATGTTTGGCTTGAGTACGGACTTCAAAGTATTCATGAAAAATCTCTAAAATTTATTAATAGAGGTCACTCTTTTGAAACGTTTTGTAATGCCCTAAAAGAATCACAAAAAAGAAATATTAATGTTTGCGCCCACGTAATTTTAGGACTCCCGAACGAAACTAATAAAGACATGCTTGAAACAGCTAAAGTCCTCGGTGATTTGGGAGTCAACGGAGTCAAAATTCATCTGTTATGCGTCTTAAATAATACAAGACTGGCTAAACTATATTTTCAAGGTAAAATTCCGATGATGAGCGAAGATGAATATGTTGAAACTGCTTGTGATTTTTTGGAAATGCTTCCGCCCTCCGTTACCATTCACCGTTTAGCAGGCAACGGGTTAAAGCCTAACATGCTTGCCCCGGGGTGGTTAAGTAAAAAATTTGTTGTTTTAAACAAAATTGATAAATTGCTTGAACAGCGCAACTCTTATCAAGGTGCTAAATTATAATTTAGATTTTTTTAATTTTATCAATTCGTGAATATCATTTTGGGAAAGATATTTTGCCCCGCCAAGTATTTTTGTATTTAAAGTTACTTTGGCATAATATTCTGCCGTTTCCATTTTTAAATACGCCTGTTTTAAACTCTCGGCAACTGCAATTGCTCCATGATTTGCCATTAATACTACATCACGATTTTGTAAATATTTTACCGTATTTTCAACTAACTGATTTGATGATGGCATCGCATAAGGGGCAAGCGGTATATCTTCAAAATATAATATATTTTCCGACATTATAGGTTCATCCAAAGTTTTATGACAGCATGCAAATGTTGTTAAATATTGAGGATGTGTATGTATTATTGCTTTTACCTCATTTCTTTGTTTATAAATCTCTACATGAAGCATTTTTTCAGAGGACGCTTTTTTATTTTCCAACTCATTTCCGTCAAAATCAATTAATACAATGTCATCTTCTTTTAAATTTCCTAATGATGTACCTGAAGCAGTTATCAATATTCCGTCACGTGTTTTAACACTTATATTTCCTGATGTTCCTATTGTTAAATCTTTATTATAAAGGGTTTTTCCAATATTTATTATATCTTGTATATTTTCCATAATTATCCTATTTTGAGTTTTATGATTTAATTCTACCAATATTTTTAAATTTTTGCATTTGTTTTGTATAATTATTTTATGTTCATTAAGACTTTAAAACTAAAGAATTTCAGAAACTATTGTGATTTGGATTTAGATTTCAATTCTAAAAAAATCTTAATAATAGGGAAAAATGCGCAGGGAAAAACAAACCTTTTAGAGGCTGTATATTATTTATCCGCACTTGATTCAATCAGAGCCAAATCAGACTCGGAATTAATTAAATGGGGAGAAGATTTTTGTAATATCACTGCCAATATTAAAAAATTTGATATAGATATTGATTTAGAAGTTAATATTAATCCGCCGAACAGAAAAAAACTAAAGGTAAACGGGCTTAACAAAAACAAATCCTCGGAATTCATTTCTAATATTTCAGCGGTTTGTTTTACGGTAAATGATTTATTACTGCTCAGAGGTGCTCCCGAGGACAGGCGCAAATGGCTCGATAACGCTATAAGCCAAATTTTTCCCGCTTACATTGAAAGATTAAATAAGTATAATAAAATAAAAACTCAAAAAAATAATTATTTAAAAAATCTTAAAGGCAATATAAATGCTGATACTTCCATGCTTGATATATGGAATGAACAGCTTGCAATTACGGGCAGTAACTTAATTTTTATAAGATTAAACTTTTTATATGAACTTCAAAAAATTGCCGTTGACAAACATAAGCAAATTTCAAACAGCGAGGATTTATCCGTATATTATAATTCTTCTATTATTGGTGATATAAACTGCAAAGAAAAATTTTTATATAACAATGAATACATACTAGAGAATTTTAAACAAAGACTTGAAGAAAAAAAGCCCGAAGAAATAATTAGAGCGCAGTCTGTCATAGGTGCGCACAGGGATGATGTTTCTTTTTATATAAATAATAATGACGCTAAAAAATATGCATCTCAAGGTCAGCAAAGAACTGTAGTTTTAGCATTAAAACTGGCAGAACTTGAACTGATTAAAGAGAAAATAAACACTAATGCAATTTTGCTTTTAGATGATGTTTTAGCGGAGCTTGATGACTTAAGGCAGAATTTTCTGCTGGATGCAATCGGCAGTGAAACTCAAACAATTATTACATCTGTTGACACTCTCCATTTTAAAGACGAATACCTAAAAGATGTTGAAATATTTGAGATTAGAGATAATGAGGTTTTAAAAAAATGAAAAAAATTTTAAAATATTTGTTTATAAATATATTTATAATTATTTTAGGTGCTTTGATAGTCGACTATATATACTTTCAAGTTATTTTTCACCAATATAAAAATGACTGTATTAGAAATAATGTTAAAATAGTTGATAATATAAAATATAACGCTTATGATATAATTAAACCTACGGATGAAACAACCACAGATGTATATAAATATTTTCTTGAATATAAACATTATCATGCTACTATAATTCCAAAAAATGATAAAGCAGAAAAAAAAGCACCTATCATTTTATTTGGTGATTCTTATACTTGGCTGTTTTATTTAATGAATTTTCAAAAATTACTTTCAGACTATACAAACAGAACTATCTTTAATTTTGCTTTTTGGGGTTGGGGTGCACAGCATACATACTACCTTATTAATAAACCTTTATTATATAAAATTATTGATGAAAATTCTAAAATTCCACCGGAATATGCAGTTTATACATACATTAGAGACCACAGAAACAGATTGTTTCCGGTACTGAATGATTTTAATGATTTTGAACCTTATCTTACTTATGAAATGAAAAATAATAAACTCCAACAAAAAAAATATAATTTTTTGCATGCGTTATTATTCCGATCTTTTATTTATAGGCATATTATGCATGAAAATAGAAACAAATCAAATAAAGAGAAATATGACGAATTATATAACTTAGTTTCTCAAAGTTATATTGAAATTAAAAAACATTATCCTGATATTAAATATATTGTATTTGAATATTATCAAGATACTGATGTTATTCAGGAAGAAAATGAATTTTTCAAAAAATTAGAAAATATCGGTATAAAAGTTATATCATCAAAAGAATTAACAAAAGAAAATTTATTGGATAAAAAATACACATTTGATGACGGATATCATCCTAACGAAAAAGCGTGGGAAATTTTAACCAAACCTTTAGCAAAAGCAATCGAAAAATATTAAATATTCATCATCCGAAGTGGGAGGAGGGGGAGGTAGGTAAGAAGTGAGAAAAAACTTACACCATAATAAATTTTTTATTTGTAATACGGGCTGAGATGATTAAAAATATTTTTAATTTAAGGAAGCTCTAATGAAGAATAATTGAAAATCTTATTGAAGAGACATCAAGACGAGCGCTGTTTGAGCAAAGCGAGTTCGCGAGTCTTTGCTGAAATTTAGATTTTCATTATTCGGAATGCGAGCTGATGTAATTAAAAATATTTTTAATATAAAAAAATTTTTTAAATAAAAAACCTGCGATTTTGCAGGTTTTTTTATTTTAGTTAAATTATTAAATTGTCCATCTTCCGCCAAATTGGAAACCGACTCCGTTTCTTCCTCCGCTTGTAACGTAGGTTTGTCCGTATCCGACAAATCTTTCACCGCTTAATTTTCTAAGACCTAAACCGTATTTAAAGAATGGTTTAACGCTCAATTCGGGCAGTGTAGCATCGCTTGCCATAAAATCTGTTTTATCAAAGATATTCCAAACAATACTTAAGCCTGTATATGGCTGCCAACCGTTGTTTGTATTACCTATAAATTTTAATCCCGGTTCTAATTGCATAACATTCAAAGGATTGGAATTAATTCTGATTCCGCTTGAAGTTGTATAATCTTCCGTATTAACAAACGAATAAGACATTAACCAACTCGGCTGGATAATAAATTTACCGTCTGCAAACTCTATATTATAGCCTGTTTTAGAAGCAGCACCCGTTCTGAACAATGCAAAAGAATCTTCTCCAAAATTCGTAGAGGCTTCTGCTGCGTTAGCGCCAACATTTGCAGTTAAACCTGTAAAGAAATTATTTTTATACAAAGTACCTGTTAAGCCTAAAGTACCTCCATTTTGATAGATACTTATTCCGTTATATGCCTGATGTGAACCGTTATAACCTGCATACAAACTCCACATACCTTCCCAGCCGTTTTTCAACTCAAACAGTTCGGAGTCTCCGCCCAAATATGAACCCCAAGAAACATTAGAAACTTTAGGTCCTTGTTTTAGTCTTACATTTTCAAATGTTGCGTATGGTCTTGCCCAAAGTGAGGTGTTTGAGTATGGTGTTAAGGATTTATCATACATTAAATTCAAATCAGAGCCCGCAGCAGCATACTTATTTTTATATTTCATTGACTGCCGCATACTCTTTGGCATAATCATATACATATCCATATTTCGGAACGCTTCATCGTATGAATCTAATTGTGTTAAATACCCGCCAAGTTGAGCTGCAACAGGTGCTGCCATAACTGAAGGGTTAAAGTCCCTAAATGTATTACCGGTAGGAGTATAAGATATACCGTCTTGTCCGCTTTCAACATTAACATATCTTAAAGGAGTCAATGTTTTAAATGATTTTTGAGGCAATTCCAATTCAACCTCACCTAACCCCAGCGATTCTTCAATTTCCTTAAGTGACATAGAACCGGAACTTACTGTTGTATCAGGCAGGAAGTTAAAGTCTTCAATTTTAACCTTATCAGTAACCCCTTCCGCCAAAGAAAATTTATCCGTAGTCTTATTTGCAGAACTTAAATCAAATTTTAGTATTGAATTATTGCCAATTTTTACTTTATCACTATAATCATTAATTCTGCCATCTTGAGAATCTAAAGTTGCATTGGCAACATTAATTTCAGTACCAACTCCTAAAGAGCTTCCTTCGGCTAAATGCAATGTACCGCTTGAAACAGTCATGTTCGCATTTTTAATTTCACTGTTAAATGTTACTGTTCCCTTTCCGTCTAATGTTACATTATAAGTATCTGCACCTGAAATTCCGCCTGCAAATGTCATATTTTTACCCTCATCGGAGGTTAATTTTAGTTTTCCAGTTTCAGATATAGAGTATTTATCCATATAAATATCGCCGCCGTCTTCAGCCGAATTTCCATAGAAAACTATATCATTATCTTTAGCATGAACTGTAATATCACCGTTTGCCCAGATAGCACCCCCTTTATTTCCCGCTTTATTATTTACAAAACTTGTATCTGTAAGTGTAGTATCTGTATAAGCGGCAATTGCACCACCGTTTTTACTTGCAGCATTTCCGTTAAAATTACTTCCCGTAACAGTCAATGAAGAAGCGTCACCGGAAGCATTTGAGCGTGTTGCAATAGCACCGCCGACCGTAGCAGAAGAATTATTTATAAAATCAGAATTTTCAACAGTAGCTTTAGAACTGCTGCCGACAAATATTGCGCCGCCACCTTCTTTATCCGTGCTAAAATTAGGCTTATCTTCAGTAAAGATTGTACCTGTTGTTTTGTTTCCTCTAAATACCGAATTAGTAACAGTAGTTGTATTTCCTGACCAAATTGCACCGCCTTCGGCTTCGGCTGTATTATTTTCAAATACCGAGCCTTCAACGGATAATGTATTGCCTTCTGAAGCTCCGGTCCAGATAGCTCCACCTTGACCGCCCATAGCGGAAACATCTCTGGTTCTTTTTTCTGCCGCATAATTATTTTGGAAAGTTGATTGTGTAATTTTTGTAGTAGTTGTAAATCCTTCTTTGTCAGATGAAGCAACTGCCCCGCCAACCATTGATTTATTTCCCGTAAAAAGGGAATTATTAACCGTTAAATTAGGATTTGAACTGTTGGATACATTGTATACTGCACCCCCTTTGCTATCTGAAATATTATTTTCAAATAAAGAATTTTCAATCTCTACATTTGATTGATTTGCTAGGGCACCTCCGCTGTTTTTTGCTTCGTTGCCCCTAAATAAGGAATTATTAATTTCCATATCACCTGTATAAGCATACACAGCACCGCCGAAATCAGATGTATTATTTAAAAATGAGGCTTTTTCTATCGGATTTGCCATTGTACCGTAATTAAAAAGCGCACCGCCCATTGAAGCAGCACTGTTACTGTCAAATACAGTATTTTCACCTATGGTTAAGCTGCCATTTCTGTCGTTATATATAGCGCCACCCATAGAACTTGCATTATTCCCTATAAATTTGGAATTTTCACCTACCGTTATTTCGAAACTGTTATATATTGCACCACCCGAATAGGTTGCAGTATTTTTTTCAAACAAAGCATTTTCGCCTATTGTAAATTTGGCAGTATTATATATTGCTCCGCCATAACCGTACTGTGTCGAGTCTTTACCAGCCTTATTATTTCTAAATATTGCATTTTTGCCTATTGTAAAAGTAGTATAATTGTCTTGACTTTGCGCACCTTCAATCATAGAAATAGCACCGCCAAAAACAACCGTATCCTCGGATGTATACTTTTCGTCATCAAAACCTGCTAGATTTCCTTCAAACAAGGCATTATTTCCTATTGTAATTTCAGATGCTTTTTCGTCTTCTAAAGGATACGTATATATACTAATTGCACCACCATTGTATGATGACTTATTGTCCTTAAATGTTGCATTTTCACCTATTGTAAGGTCATTATGTTTGTAAAGCCCAATTCCACCGCCTTCTTTTGCTTTGTTACTTTCAAAATTTACTCCACTTCCAATTGAAACTTTGCTGTTTCCATCTCCTTCGGAAAAAATTGCACCGCCTTTTTTCCCGCCACTTTCATCATCATTTAGTGAGTTATTATTTTTAAAGGTTACATTATCTTCTATATTTAAAGTACCATCTTCATTATCTATTGCACCGCCATCAAATCTTGAAACAGAATTATTTTCAAAAGAAGAACCGGATTTAACGGTTAAATCACCTCTGTTATTAATTGCGCCTCCAGCTTGTGCCGTATTATCGGTAAATTTACCGCCAACTGTCATTGTAGCATTACTCTCATTATATACAGCACCGCCATATTTTGCGTGATTGCCCTCAAATGTTGAATTTGTAATTGTAGCGTTTGATTCATTGTAAACAGCACCGCCATGACTACTTTCCTGCCAGTCCGCTTCACCTTTACCCGCTCTATTATTTAAAAATGAAGAATCTTCGACAGTAATAGTACCACTGTTATATATGGCACCGCCTCCGCCACCTCGTTCATCGTTTTTTTCCGATTTATTTTTTGAAAAGGAAGAACCTTTTACAGTCATATTACCTTCATTGTATATGGCACCTCCTGAACTTGTAGCCTTATTTTCTGTAAAAGTACTGTTTGTAAGAGTACTTGTATGACTTGCATCAGTCTTTAAAGCCCCGCCATCTGTATCATTTAAATTTTGAAAAGTTTTTCCCGTTACATCTTCAACATTTTCCTGATGTCCATTTGCCATTACTTGCATTTGTAAAGCAAAGCAAATGAACAAAGCAGTTAAAAGAACTCGCCTTTTTTTCATCTTATTTCTCCAATTCCAATCTTTTATATAGGCTCATGGTATATAAACATTATCTAAAAGTCAATACCAAAGCATAAATGAGCGTTATTTTTCTTATAATTCATATATAAATATAAAAAAGAGTAGAGTTTTTTGCTCTACCCCTTTTTATAATACAATTTAAAAGAATTAGAAATTTAATCCCGCTTCTCTTGCTGCATCAGCTAATGCTGCAACACGTCCGTGGTATAAGAAACCTCCGCGGTCAAATACTACATCTTTAACGCCTGCTTTTAATGCTTTCTTCGCAATAGCCTCACCTACTGCTTTTGCACTTTCAATGTTTCCGCCATGAGCTAAATCTTTTCTCATGTCTTTATCAATTGAAGAAGCGGATACTATTGTTACACCTTTTACATCGTCAATGATTTGAGCATAAATGTGTTTTGTGCTTCTGTATACTGCTAACCTTGGGGCTTCTGTTGTTCCCGTAAGTTTAGCTCTTAGTCTTCTATGTCTTTTTTGTGTTGCTTCTTTTTTGTTTGTTTGTTTAATCATTTCTCTTTCCTTTCACCCGAACCTTCTTACCTGTGTAAGGGTTCATTTTGGCTATTTTATAATTAGTTTTACTTATTTATATTTGAGTCAGACTTGAAACCGGCTCTGCCGACTGTCTTGGATTTTGCTTTCTCTCGAGGGTACAGCGGCACCTTTATATTGGGTTTAACTTATTTATATTTAAGCCCAACTTGGAACCGGCTCTGCCGGCGCTATTTCTTACCTGTCTTACCGGCTTTTCTTCTGATGTGTTCGCCTTCGTATTTGATACCTTTGCCTTTATAAACTTCAGGCGGTCTTTTGCTTCTGATTAATGCTGCAACATCACCTACTAATTGTTTATTAGCACCTGAAATAGTTATCTTTGTGTTTTGGTCAACCGCTATTTTTATTCCTTCCGGAGCCGGAATATCTATCGGGTGTGAATACCCTAAAGCTAAGTTTAATGTATTGCCTTGCATTGCTGCACGATATCCTACACCTACTATTTCAAGTTTTTTTGTAAATCCTGTTTTAACACCGTTAACAACATTAGCTACTAAGGTTCTTGATAACCCATGAAGCGAACGTGATTTTCTGTCGTCATTTGCTCTTGTTAAAACAATTGTATTTTCTTGTTTTTCTACTTTTATTTCGGGACGAATTTCTACTGTTTCCGTTCCTAAAGGTCCTTTTGCAGTAACAACTTGCCCTTCTACTTTTACCTCAACCCCGTCGGGTATTGCTATCGGTAATTTTCCTATACGTGACATTTTCTTTATCTCCAATTAAATTATTTACTTACCTTATTACCATACGTAGCAAAGAATTTCGCCGCCGACATTTTCTTTTTTTGCTTTTCTGTCGGTTAATAAACCTTTACTTGTTGATATGATTGCTATACCCATTCCGCCTAATACTTGAGGTATATCTTTTGCTTTACAGTAATTTCTTAATCCCGGTCTTGATACTCTTTGAAGATTTGAAATTACGGGTTTTGATTTTTCATCATATTTTAATGTGATTTTTAAAGTCTTAAAGTTTGAATTTTCTTTGTCTACTACTTTGTAGTCTTCAACATAACCTTCCGACTTTAATAATTTTGCCAATTCAACTTTTAATTTTGAACTCGGCATATCTACTTCATTTAAAGAAACCATATTTGCGTTTCTTATTCTTGTCAGCATATCTGCTATCGGATCTGTGTTCATTTTTTATTTTCCTTTACTTTTTACTACTTACTGAAATTTATTCGGCAGTATAGAAAAGC
>CANPWQ010000053.1 GCA_947584965.1 Candidatus Gastranaerophilales bacterium
CCTCTCCCTTACCAAGGGAGTGCGCTACCACTGCGCCACAAGGGCTCATTTGTTTTTGAGCCTGTTGCTTCCCTGCTCGGCAGAGTCTTCCTCTCAGAAAACAATTATCAATTGTTTTCTTCGGCAGAGTGCCACAAGGGCTCATTTGTCGAACCTGCCTTGCATAACAAGCTCTTAAAAATGGGCAGAGGTGGATTCGAACCACCGTAGACTCGCGTCAACAGATTTACAGTCTGTCGCCTTTAGCCACTCGGCCATCTACCCATATTTTATTCGCTGCAGTCTTTCTTTTAAGACCACAGCACTTTTTTCAATGTACTACCAGATAATCAGCCGGTGATAGGGCTCGAACCTACAACCTACGGTTTACAAAACCGTTGCTCTACCATTGAGCTACACCGGCACTTATCGTGCTTATTGTATAATATATAGGACATACTCTATTGTCAAGAAAAATTTATTTTTTGCCATTTTTATTTCATTGGGTTATTATACATTCTATACCTTACCGATTTACTTTAATACAGAATTGATTTATTTTTCTTAGGAAGCGTATAAAAGGAGATTATTATGTCTAATGTTTTAGAAGTTACTGATAATAATTTTGAAAATGAAGTATGCAAAGAAGATAAACTTACTCTTGTTGATTTCTGGGCAACTTGGTGTGGTCCGTGCCGTAAACTTTCTCCCGTTATTGATGAACTTGCGCAAGAGTTTGACGGAAAGGTTAAATTTGTTAAGATTAAGGCTGATGAAAATATGCAGACGGCTCAAAAATATTCAATAAGCGGAGTTCCTTGCTTATTGATTTTTAAAAACGGTGAACCTGTTGAACGCATAGTAAATCTAGTTCCCAAATCAATTATTACATCTAACCTAAACAGGCATTTATAAATATGACGGAAAAAGAATATAATAACGATTATTTCAGTTGGCTGGGAGTAATAAACAGAAAAAATTACATAATTAATATGTTTATACTTACTGCTATAATTATTTTGACTTCACTCATACCGTTTCAAAATTTTGAAAAGTATATAAATTTTAGTTTTATATACACGACTTTATTATTTTTAGTCGGCTTTTTTAAATTTATGATAATAATGTCGGCACTATCTGTCATATACAGGCGGATTGCCGACTTTTCCGCCTCTAAATCTTATAAATTTAAAATGAACATGTACCGTGTTTTTGTTATTTTTTATGTTCTTCCATTGTTGTATCTCTTTTGTATAAGATACTTCTTTGATTTTTATATTTTATATATTTTTTCATTGGCAATGGGATGTTTAGGATTTATTTCGGCAATTTTATTTTGTTTTATTAAAGGAGATTAAAATGAGTGATGACAGACTTTTTGCTTCAAATAACGCGATAGGAAGAAAATGGTATTTTTTGAACTTAATTATACTGTTCTTTATAACGGCAGCAACGAATTTAATATTTAAGGACTATGTTATTCCGCATACTACAACTGAAATATACACTAAAATAGCTTATGGAATGCTTTATTTTGCTTATCTGATTTATGCGGTAACATTTTTTGCACTTATTGACAGAAGATTATTTGATGTAACGGGCGACAGGGACAGTAAAATATACAAAAATATATCAGGAGTTTTAAAGTTTATTGTAGCATTTCATATAATAATAATTATATTTGAAAATTTATCGGTAAAATTACCTGTAAGTTATGATATTCTTTGGTTTATAGTTTCATTAGCGGATATTGTATTTGTGTTTATAACGTTATTAATAGGATTTTTTAAAGGTAAAATTTCAAATCTTACTTATGAAGAATACAAGAAAAAGATAAAATATTTGAATTAATAAAAAATTTAGAAAAATTAAATTTATATAAAGAAAGTAAATAATATGGTATAATACTGTTTATAGTTAAAAAGGGAAGTATTATGCCGAAAAAGTACATATATTTTGTAGATGTAACAAATCGTGACGGAGTACAAACTTCAAGGTTAGGTTTAGCAAAACTTCAAAAGACAATTATAAATTTAATGCTGGATGATATAGGAATAACTCAATCGGAATTCGGTTTCCCGACAACAAGGCATGAAATAAATTATTTAAACGGAAATTTAGAGTTAGTAGACCGCGGAGTCATTACCAAAACAAAGTTATCAGGCTGGATGAGAGGAATTGAAGAAGATGTATTGCTATCATTCCAAAATGTACCAAGGTTAAAGTATATAAACCTCTCGGTATCAACATCTGACCAGATGATAAAAGGAAAGTTCGGCGGTAAAAAAACTCGTGATGATATAATTAAATCTACAACAAAAGCACTGGATACAGCAATAGCTTGCGGTGCGCAGGATATCGGAGTTAATGCGGAAGACGCATCAAGAAGCGATATTGATTATTTAATTGATTTCGGGCTTGAAGCAAAAAAACACGGGGCTAAGAAATTCAGATATTGTGATACTTTAGGATATGACGACCCGATAAGCGCTTATGAGAGAATTTCTAAAATAGCGCAAGCTACCAAAATGGATATAGAATTGCATTTTCATAATGACCTTGGTATGGCTGCGGGAAACTCTGTTATGGGGGCAAAAGCAGCAATTGATTCCGGTGTAAATGCATACATAAATACTGCAATAAACGGTATGGGAGAGCGTGCGGGTAATGCCGACTTAATATCATGCTTACTTGGAGTATTAAAATCAAGCGGAATGCATGGTAAATATGAAATAGACCCGAATATTGACTTATCTAAAACTTGGAAGCTGGCGAAATATACTGCTTATGCTTTTGGTATCCCGATACCGATTAATCAGCCGGCAACAGGCGCAAACGCGTTTGCGCATGAATCGGGTATTCATGCAGACGGTGCATTAAAAGACAGATTAAATTATGAATTATATGATTATGCTGAATTAGGCAGGGGGGAACCCGAAATCGTTGAAACAGGCAGAATGATTACAACGGGGGAATATGGCGGAATTAAAGGTTTCCGTAATGTTTATGAAAAAATGGAAATAGAATTTCAAGATGAAGATGAAGCAAGAAACATCTTAGAGCTTGCCAGATACGCAAATGTTCATACTCAAAAACCATTGACTCAAAGCGAATTAAAATTTATATACTATTATCCCGATATTGCAGCAAAAATAATGACTGTAACGCCTTATTACATGCCGACGGGAAATCTTAAAAAGAGGGTTGATAATAATTTTATTACGCAGCCGCATTTATTTGTATAGGAGAGATTATGGGACAAACGATAGCAGAAAAAATATTATCCGCTCACGCAGGTAAAAACGTCACTCCGGGGGAACTGATAATATCAAATATAGATGCAGTAATGGTTCAAGACGGAACAGGTCCTTTAGCCGTAAATGAATTTAAGAAATTAGACAAAACAAAATTATTTAATCCCCAAAGGACAATATTATTTATAGACCACGCCGCACCAAGTCCGAGAAAAGAACTTTCTAACTCGCACAGTGTTTTAAGAGAATTTGCAAAAGAATACGGTGCTGTTTTATCTGAAGTAGGAGACGGAGTTTGTCATCAAAGACTGGTTGAAAGCTACATTAACCCCGGGGAAGTTCTTTTAGGTGCTGACTCTCACACATGTACCTCGGGAGCTTTGGGGGCATTTGCAACGGGCGTCGGTTCAACAGATATTGCGGTAGTTATGGCGCTTGGTAAAACTTGGTTAAAAGTTCCCGCTACATATAAAATCGTATTAGAAGGCAGTTTTCCCAAAGGTGTGTATGCAAAAGATTTAATTTTACATTTAATCGGACTAATCGGCGCAGACGGTGCTACTTATAAAGCGCTTGAGTTTACGGGAAGCGCAGTAAAAAATCTGACTATGGCAGAGCGTTTCACAATATCAAATATGGCGGTTGAAGCAGGCGCAAAGTCAGGACTTTTTGAAACCGATGAAAAGACTTATGAATATTTAAAAGAGCAGGGCAGGGCCGATAAATTTAAAGAAATAAAAGCAGACTCTGACGCTGTTTACGAAAGAGTAATAAATATTAATTTAAACGAACTAAAACCGACAATTTCCTGCCCGCATACGGTTGATAATACAAAAACTATAGATGAACTTGGTGAAGTCAAAGTAAATCAAGTATATATAGGCACTTGTACAAACGGCAGAATAGAAGATTTAAGAATAGCCGCAAAAATATTAAAAGGAAATAAGGTAAAAGAGGGAGTAAGAATGTTAGTTGCACCTGCTTCAAGAAAAGTATTTTTGGAAGCATTAAGAGAAGGTTTAATAGAAACATTTGTGGAAGCGGGAGCTTCAATAGTTACTTCAGGTTGCGGAGCTTGCGTAGGAGTTCACGCAGGAATTTTAGGTGACGGAGAAGTATGTTTAGCGACTCAAAACAGAAATTTTAAAGGCAGAATGGGTAATACGGAAGGTTTTATATATCTTTCATCACCCGCGACCGCAGCATACAGCGCAATAAAAGGATATATAGCAGACGTCAGGGAGGTTTTATAATGGAATTAAGAGGAAAAGCATTTAAGTTTGGCGATGATATATCCACTGACCATATAGCCCCGGGGCGTTTGTTTCACTTGCGTTCTAACCTTCCTGAACTTGCAAAACATGTACTTGAAGACGCAGACCCGACATTTGCATCAAAAATGAATAAAGGTGACTTTGTAGTTGCGGGAAATAATTTCGGTTTAGGCTCATCAAGAGAGCACGCGCCTCAAATAATAAAAATAGCAGGAGTAGGAGCCGTTCTGGCTAAAAGTTTTGCAAGGATATTTTACCGTAACGCAATAAATATAGGACTTTTACTTATTGAATGCGATACCGATAAAATAAATGCGGACGATGAGCTTGAAATAGACATCAAACAAGGTTTTGTTCACAACATTACGCAAGATATAAAAATGCCCATTACTCCGCTTCCCGATGTAATGATAAAACTTTTAAACGAGGGCGGATTAATTGAACATATAAAAAAACATGGTGATTTTGATTTGGTTTAAGGAGATAAAATGCAGACAGTTACGCTAATACCCGGGGACGGAATAGGTCCTGAAATTACGGAAGCGGTAGTTTATATACTAAAAGCAGCAGGCGCTCAAATAGAATGGGATGTTCAAAGTGCGGGAGCTGATGTTATAGAAATAGAAGGCACTCCTTTGCCCGACAGAGTTATAGACTCAATTAAAAAAAACAAAGTTGCCCTGAAAGCTCCGGTTACTACACCGATAGGAAAGGGTTTTAGAAGCGTAAATGTTCAGCTTAGAAAAGCACTTGATCTTTATGCTAATCTGCGCCCCTGTAAAAATATAGAAGGAATTAAAACAAAATTTAATAATGTTGATTTGGTAATAGTTCGCGAAAATACCGAAGACCTATACGCAGGTATTGAAAGACAAATTGATGAAGAAACAGCTGAGTCAATAAAAATAATAACAAAAAAAGCCTCATTAAGAATAGCGGAATTTGCCTTTAATTATGCTGTTAAAAATAACAGAAAAACGGTTCACGCCGTATCAAAAGCTAACATTTGCAAGCTGACGGACGGTTTATTTTTAAATTGTACAAGAGAAATTTCTCAAAAATATCCTCAAATAGAATATAAAGAAATTTTAGTTGATAATCTTTGTATGCAGTTAGTACAAAATCCCGAAAAATTTGATGTTTTAGTGCTTCCAAATTTATATGGTGATATTGTTTCAGACTTATGCGCAGGATTAATAGGCGGTTTAGGCGTAGCTCAAGGGGCAAATATCGGTCTGCAAGCGGCGGTATTTGAGCCTGTTCATGGGAGCGCACCTGATATAAAAGGTCAAAATAAAGCTAACCCAACAGCACTTTTATTATCTGCTATTGAAATGCTTAAATATATCGGACAAAATGCAACAGCCCAAAAAATTGAAAATGCGTTATTTAAAACAATAAAAGAAGAAAAAGTTATAACTCCTGATTTAAACGGTAATGCATTAACTATAGAATTTACAAAAGAAATCATTAAAAATTTACCATTGTAAATTTATGTAACATTTTTAAAATCCATTTAAATAATCGACTAAAGATAAACAAAAAAATGCCGATATTAAAATTATACGGTAATTAATAAGGAAGTCGGTTATGGACATAAATCATTTAAAATTTGGATTTGCCTGCTATTTAAGAACAATTAAAGGCGATGAGGAAATTAAATATGATCCTACATCTGATATTAGTATTTTTCAATATGCTAAAGAATTTAAACAATATATTCAGACTAAATATTCCTCTGATGAATTAAATTTATCCACTATGAGTATAGGAGATATACTTGACTTGGAAATAGTTAACGGGCAGCTCGTTGATCCCGAAAAATTAGCGGAAGATAAAGAGGAAAATGACGAAAACACTTCTTCTGATGAAAGTAACAGAGAAACTATTGATAGTGAAGCTCAACAATCGCCAACGAGTGATGATGAACAAATTCATTCTTCGGAAGAAAACAAATTGGATAAATCGGAAGTTCTTAATATTCTTAACTCCCTTCTGGAGGATGACTTATTTAGCGGGGCTATTGATCAAGACCAAAATGGAGAATTCAGTAATGATGAATTATCAAACTTCTTCAATGCTATAAGTGTTTATGACGGTGACGGTTCAAATGTATCTTTAAATGATATACTTAGTGCTGCAGAAGACATTAAAATGAATAATTTTAGTTTCAATTTACCGGAAACAAACATTTTTGATACAATACCGAACAGTACGTCTCCTACACAAACTACTGCACAAACGTCAATTCCGTCAAGTATTTCAGGTGCCTATAATCCCGCCGGCTACTATAATGCTGGAAGAAGTACCACACCGACAGGAAATACTAATCCTGGACAAACTGTAGAAAAACCTAAAAATATTGATAATATGAGTTATCAAGAGCTTGAAACGGAATTAACATCTGCCAATGCTGACTTAAGTGAGAAAGAAAGTAAGTTAGAAGCCATACAAAGCGGAAATGATGATGTAGTTGCGCCTTTAAAAGAAGCAATGGAGCAGGCATTGAGTGATTATACAGAAGCTCTTGAAAATCAGGATTCAGAAGAAGCTCAAAGGTTATCTGAAGTTACAAAGGAAATAGAAGAACAAGAAACTCAACAAAGAGAAAATGAAGAACAAAAACAAAATTGTGAAGATCAAATAGAAATAGCTGATAAAGATATAGCACACTATGATACTGTAATAAATAATTGTACGAACGCAATAACAACTCTTGATCATCAAATTACTGATCTCACAAACCAATTAAATTCCGTTCAAGACGATTCTGAAGATCCGTCAACGGTAGAAAGATATAAGGCATTTATAAACCAACAAATAAGTGATGCGACTGCGGAAAGAGACAAATTAAAAACAGAACGTGAAAATGCAGAAACTGCTAAGTATGAAGCTGAACAGAAAAGAAATAATGCTAATCTTGAATTACAAAGGCTTGAAGAAGCAATTACGCAAAATGATGAAGATTTAGAAGCGTTAAAAAGCGAACAAGCTACTCTTGAAAATGCTGTATTTGCAGAAAATCCAGAATTACAGCAAATGAAGCAAACTTATCTTGATGCGAAAGACGCATATACAACTACCAGAGAATCTGAAATTGCACAAGCAAAAGAAGACATAACTAAAGCTCAAGAGTATGTTGAGAAAGTTACTAATAGAATAAATGAAGCCAGAGAGGAAGAATATGACAAAAAATATTCTGTAGTTGAAATGTCTGATTTTGATTCTTTTGAAAAGGCAATAGACTGGGCCAAACAATATGTAGGTATGGATCAAAATGCGATGCAAGAAATATTTAGGCAAATGGGCTATCCATTCCATGATAGAGCTTGGTGCGGAGACTTTACCAGAATGGTATTATTGTCTCAAATAGGAGAAGATAATCTTGCAGACTGGTTTAAAGAATGTCCAAATCTGGCATATTGTCCAACCATACAAATATCCGGACAGGGGCATGAAATCACCGACTGGAACGAAGCAAGACCGGGAGATGTAGTACTGTTTGATTGGGAGTCCAGTAGAGATGGAAGTGCCGATCACGTTGGAATCGTCATAGGGTACGATCCTGAAACTGATACACTAATAACTATTGAAGGAAATACTACAGGTTCAGGCGGTGGCAGTTGTGTAGAAATAAAACAACGTAAGCGTGAGGACATTATTAATGTCTATAATACACATAAAAACTAAATAAAATATATAAAGGAGCTTAAAATAAGCTCCTTTTTTATAAACTAAATATTAATCAAATATTAATGAGCAATTAAAGCTAAAAGTACACCTGCCGCAACAGCAGAGCCTATTACGCCTGCTACATTCGGACCCATTGCGTGCATTAAAAGGAAGTTTTGAGGATTTTCTTCCAAGCCTACCTTATTGGAAACTCTTGCTGCCATAGGAACAGCAGAAACTCCGGCTGAACCTATTAACGGATTGATTTTTTCCTTTAAGAACAGGTTCATTATCTTTGCCATAATTACACCTGCTGCCGTAGCTAAAGAAAATGCTATAATACCAAGCAATAATATTTTTAATGTTTCTATTGTTAAGAAGTGATCAGCTTGCAGTTTTGAACCGACTGTTAATCCTAAGAATATTGTTACTATGTTAATTAAAGCATTTTGCATAGTATCGGATAATCTGTCCGTAACGCCGCATTCTTTACATAAGTTACCAAAAGTTAATGCACCTACTAACGGGCATGCGGATGGTAAAAAGATTAAACATAAAACCAAAACAACTATCGGGAAAACAATCTTTTCACGTTTTGAAACTTCTCTTAACTGAGTCATTTTTATTTTACGTTCTTCTTTTGTAGTTAACAATCTCATAATAGGCGGTTGAATAACGGGTACCAAGGCCATATAAGAATATGCGGCAACAGCAATTGAACCTAATAATTCCTGTTTTAACTTAGTAGTTACATAAATGGAAGTAGGTCCGTCTGCTCCGCCTATAATACCGATTGAACCTGCAGCCTGCAAGTCAAACCCTAAAACCAAAGCTAAAAGTAAAGCACCAAATATACCAAATTGAGCGGCACCGCCTAAAAGCAATGTTTTAGGATTTGCAATCAAAGGTCCAAAGTCTGTCATTGCACCGACGCCCATAAATATTATTAACGGGAACAATCCTTTATCAATTCCGGCAGCGAATATTATTCCTAAAAATCCGTTAGGACCTGCTATTTCTTCCCCTAAAGGCATTGGAATATTTGATAATAGTCCCCCAAAAGCAATTGGAACCAATAATAACGGTTCAAATTGTTTTTTTATTCCCAGCCAAAGCAAGAAACAGCATATTAATATCATTATAGGCTGTCCGAAATGTGCTAAAAATTGTTCGGCACTTGTTCCTTGAACTTGTGAATGAGCAGTATTTATAAAATTATAAATACCTGTTGAATACCATAGCTGTGTTAATCCGTCAATTAATTGCATTGTATTCCTCCTAGCCTACCGTAGCCATTACTTGACCGGATTGAACTTTATCGCCCTGTCCTACCGAAAGTGAATTAATAGTACCTGCTACCGGTGATTTAATTGGGGTTTCCATTTTCATTGCTTCGATAACAAGTATTTCTTCATTTTCTTCAACACTGTCGCCTACATTTTTAAGTACTCTTAAAACAGCACCCGGCATAGGAGCTTTAACTTCAGTTCCGTCTGCGTTTCCTGTTGTATGTGAAGTTTCTTCTATTCCGTCGGTAATATCAACAGTATATTCTTTTCCGTTTACAATAGCGATGCCGTTTTGGAATTTAACTGCAAATTTTTTGCCGTTAACTTTAACCGTGCAAGCATCCGAAGCCGAAGTTGAAGCAACAGCCGTTGTAGCAGTTTTAGCCTTACCTGCACTCTTATCAACAGAAATAACTCCTTTACCCAGAAGAAAATCAATACCTTTATCAACATTTCCGTCTTTGCATGCAGCAGCGATAAAGAGATTTTCATCCGTAACAGGCAGCCCTGCCGCTTCCAGTCTTTTAGCAGCTGCCGCCAAACCTTTTTCGGGGTCTTTATCATTTAAATCAACTACTTTTTCGGTAGTGGGCTGCATATTTAATTTTTCGGAAGCCCATTTTACCAATTCCGGATCAGGTTCACAAGGAGTTTTACCGAAATAGCCCAAAAGCATTTTTGCATATCCGGGATTAGCATTTTCCCACGGGTGTTCTGATATTGCATTTAAGAATGATTGCTGAGCATAGAATTGAGAAACGGGGGTAACAGATGTAGCAAAACCGCCTCTTTCAACGACTTCTTTCATATTAGCAATTAATTTAGGGAATTTATCAAGCATACCCATATCTTTTAATTGGTTTACCGTAGTTGCAGTAGCTCCACCCGGTAGTGGTGCTTGAATTAATATAGGATTTACGGCTAATGAAATGGGAGAAATAGGATAATCTTTCATACATTCTTTAAATATTTCTTCCGTTTCCATAACTTTTTCAATATTAATACCTAAATCATAATCAGTACCTTTAAGTGCGTGCCACATAGA
>CANPWQ010000054.1 GCA_947584965.1 Candidatus Gastranaerophilales bacterium
GCTTCTCCGTTTCTTCTTAAATGAGGAGTATAATATTTTGCCTGAACACTTTTTGAGTTATCTCGATGCTTAAAAATGCTTTTAATAAGCGGGTTTTCAGAAAAATTAAGACCTAAATCCCCCCCCCGTGGCTTTCGGAGATTTAAAAAATTCTGAAAATATGTGCAATAACTTACTCATAGCCATATTATAAATCGAATTTTTTTATATTGCAATATAATAGAAGTTTTTGTTTAATTTTTTATCGTTCTGTCTTCACAAAATAAAACGCTAAATCTTCATAAACGCTCTGCTCTTTTATGTATGAGCGAAGCATTTTTTTTGAGTTTTCCGTTTTTTCTATATCTTTAAATATTATTCTTAAAAGATTTGAGTTTTGTGAATTTGCTTTAGCAAGCTCCGTTAAATAATATTGAATGCTGTTTATTATATATTCGCTTTCTAAATCATTATCAGTTTGATAAGTTAAAAGCGAATAAGCAAAGTCAAGCGCGCGTTCCTTGTTAAATACGGGATAATTTACAAAAAACGGTTTTATAAAATCCGTATTATACTCTTCATACCTTGAATCGGGCACACCAAACGACTGCGACCTTGATACAATTGTCTGCAATAAATCATCTTTATTTTCTGTTAAAAATATAAAATTAACATTGCTTGGCGGTTCCTCTATGGATTTTAACATAGCATTAGCCGCTACCGATGAAAAACAGTCCGTATTTATACCCGTCGGATACCAGATTTTTGAGCTCATTTCTTCTTGAGGCAGGCTAAATCCCGTTGTTTTATATTCTTCATACATGGATTTTTCCATTGCCGAAAGCTCTTTTATATCTGCATTACAGAATATAAAAACCCTGTTATAATCCGATGAATTAACCAATGTATCAAGCACATTGTTGATTTGTTCCTCTGATATTACGGTTTTACTGGAATCGGTTTTATTATCTATTTTTGAAACCGTCATAACGGCAGGATGTCTGTTTTCTCTAATCCAGCGGCAGTTTTGGCAATTACAATCTTCCCGCCCGTCCTCAAAACAATTTAACTGACGCGCGAGCTCAAGCGCAAACGCATACTGCATATATACGTTGCTTCCGTATAAAATGAGCGAATGAAACAACCTTTTTTGAGCGATTGAGGTTTTAAAAAAATTTGTTAAATATGGGTATTTGTTTTCTAATATTTTATTCATACTAACTCAATAATGCCAATTCTAATGCGGTTTCACTCGATAAAGTCCGCCCCGTCTTAATTTTAAATTCCGCATTTATTAAATTTTCACGGATTGCAAGCAGCCTGTCAAGCGGGATTTTTCTCAATTTTTCTTGAGTTTTCATTACAATAAATTCATGCAATTTTAATTTTAATGAAATATCCTTTGCGCTCATTTTCTTTTCATTACTTTTTATAAATATAAACCGCTGAAAATTACCCTGCAGCACCGAAAATATTTCAAGAGGATGCCTTTTTTCCGTTAAAAGGTTGTATTGTTTTAAAACTTCATTTTTATTTCCCTGAATAATTAAATCAGCTAAAATAAATACATCCTCACTGCTTGTGCAATACTTCGCTATTGCTGATTTATCAATGTTTTTATTAGGATGAATTGCGGTCTTTAATTTTTCCAATTCACTGTCAATTAAAGTTAAATTAGCACCCAATTGATCTATTAACAATGAAATACCGTCAGAGGAAATTGTTAACTCTTTTTCCTTTGCCATTTTAGCAATCTGCGCATTTAATTCCTTTTGATATGTCCTAAACTGTGCAAATTCACGTATTTGCGAGTATTTTGAAAGTGTTTTGTATAATTTTTTTCTTGAATCGGGTTTTTTATTTTCATCACGCTCAATTTTACATACAAATATTATATTTACGCTGTCGCTGATTGATTTTAATGCAAAATCAATATTTTCAATCTGCTTATCATCCATACTTAATTTATTACCGACAAGATATTTATCAATATTAATAAGCGTTAACGAGCTTCCGAACATTAAAGGAGTCCCTTGCAGCGCCTCTAAAAAAGTATTAAACGGCGGATTATCATATACTTTATATGCCATAGACATAAAAGAAACATCAAGAAGCTCATTTTTCAGCTTCTTGATTTCTTTTTCCATTAAATATTCTTCCTGTCCGTAAAATAAAAATACAGCCATAAATTAATCTTCAATCAACAAACTTGCACCGATAACGCCAGCGGTGTTGCCGAGTTCGGCGTGAACAACCTCAACGGCAGCCCCTTGAATAGGCATTGTACGTTTTTTCAGTGTTTCTTTTATCGGAGTAAATAATAACTCGCCCGCATCTGCAACACCTCCGCCGATAACTATTTTTTCAGGATTTAACAAATTAACTACACTTGCTAAGCCTACTCCGATATAGTTTCCGATTGTTTCAAAAATCTTTTTTGCAACCACGTCACCTTGTTTTGCAGCTTCCGCCACAATATAAGGAGTAATATCGGGGTTTGCAAGTTCTCTGTATTTTGTACTTTTTCCGCCCCTTATGTATTCCTCTGCCATAGCAACAATTGCAGGCCCTGACGCAAACGCTTCCATACATCCTCTGTCACCGCAGCCGCAAATGGGACCGTTTTCCATTTGAAGTTTTATATGCCCGATTTCACCTGCAGCATTGCTTGCGCCTCTTACAAGTTTTCCGTTTACTATAAGCCCCGAGCCTATCCCCGTGCCGACCGTAATACATACCATATTTTTTGCTCCGCGCCCTGCTCCGTAATTTAATTCCGCAAGCGCTGCACATCTTACATCATTATCAACTTTTACGGGGATACCGAATTCTTTTGAAACAATATCAGCTATCGGAATATCAACCCACCCCGGTATATTCGGCGCAAGTCTTACTATTCCGTTATCGCAGTCTATCTGCCCCGGAAAACCAAAACCGATACCCTCAATTTGGTCTTTAGAAACTTTGGATTCTTTCATTAAATTTTGAATAGCTTTAATTATATTTGAAATTGTATATTCATACCCCATTTCAGCACGAGTAGGAACCGTATCGGAGTAAACAATACTGCCCGATTTATCCACAAGAGCTACTTTTACGTTAGTACCTCCAACGTCAACCCCTATTCTGCATTTTTTCGTCATTGCCGACATCTTAACTCCTTAAATTAAATAACTTTATCAATCAACCCGTATTCAACAGCCTCTTGCGCAGACATATAATTATCACGCTCTGTATCAGCATATATTTTCTCGAGTGTCTGCCCTGTATGCTTTGCTAAAAGAGTATTTAACTCCTTTTTCATTCTTAATATTTCTTTTGCTTCTATTTCTATATCGGTAGCCTGACCTTTCGCACCGCCTAATGGCTGGTGTATCATTATTCTTGCGCTTGGCAATGCCATGCGTTTTCCTTTTGTTCCGCCCGAAAGTAAAAATGCCCCCATTGATGCAGCTTCACCCAAACATATTGTGCATACATCAGCTCTTATATGGTTCATTGTGTCATATATCGCCATTCCTGCCGTTATAACTCCGCCGGGGGAATTAATATACATCATTATATCTTTTTCGGGGTTTTCCGAATCCAGTAATAATAACTGAGCTACAACAGAATTTGCAAGCTCATCATCTATTTCCTCGCCTAAAAATATTATCCGCTCGCGTAATAATCTTGAGAATATATCAAATGACTTTTCCCCGTTTGATGATGATTCTATTACAGTCGGGATATAACTTAAAATCTTGTTTCTATCCATAAAAAACCTCGTTTCTATTCCTATTATATACAAAAATTAGAAAATTTATACAACATCTGATAAAATAATCTTAAATGATTATTGACGGAAGTTTAATTGCATACGATTTTATGACGGATTTTAACGGCCCGTCAAGACACTACCCTGTTCCGTTTTATCCGTCGGGAATTTATGATAACGAACAGCCCGAATATAAACACGGCCCCGATTCCAGCCAATATCCAAATCTTACTTTGCCGTGCAATTTATATGACGAATGGGGAAACTCTATCGCTCAAGGTTACTATATGGTTACTTTATCGGATGATATGAAATTTTTAGACCTTTACCAGAGTAATAAACTTAAAGCAAGAGTTAAAGTTATTAAACTCGTTGAAAAAATGTACACAGATGAAGAACGAATGGAAGAAGATGAAATAATTGCTAAACTTGAATATTATAAATTACATAAAAAATTAAAAAAATTTCATAAGGCTGAAGAAGAACTTGCAGCTTTTAAAGAACGCCGTGCTGCCGAAAATTATGCAGATATTTTTGATTCGGGCAGAGGATATTATATTCTTAAATATAATTGTGACGGCAAAAAAGCTGAGGGGTTTATTCAAAAATAATGCCATTTTGTGATAAAATATAATAAACAATAAGGAAATAAAAATGTATAACAAAACAAGAAATATCTATACCATAAGAACATCACCATATAATGATAACGAAAAACTTGAAGCACTATTGAACGACATGTCAAAAGACGGCTGGGACATATATTCAATTCAAGAGCTTGAAAACGATGAAGATATTTTTTATAACTGCATTTTTATTAAAGAAGCGGAAAATGAAGATAACATTTTAAACGAAAATTCCGATTTACTTAATTTTAAATCACGAATAGAGCGCATTATAAATCCCGAACTCGACCCTTATGAGCTTTGCTGTGATATTCAAAAGAAAATAAAAGAAAAACGCCAAAAAATAGCACAGGTAAAATCTTTAATTGATGAAACATCAGAGGACTCAAGAAGTATTTTAAACGACGAAATTTCAAAGCATATTAACGAACTGGATGAATTAAAGAAAAAACTTGCCAAAGTTATTAATCCCGATATTATGGAGCAGAAGCTCGGCGAGCAAAAACTTACTCTTTCAATATCAGAAGAACTTATGGATATTCTCGACAGCGACAACGAATATAATATGCTCTCGCAAATAGTATTAATCAGGCAGAATTTAACCGAAAGTTTGGGTTATATTATACCTAAAATCAATATTGAAATAGATGACAGCTTAAGCGAAAATGAGTTTTCAATTAAGGTAAGAGGTATTCCCGTAATTAATTCCAGAGCTTACATGGGATATACAATGTTCTTTAAAAATGAACTCAATATTGAAAAATTACCCGACAACTCCGTTAAAGATATTGATAATATAACGGGGCAGGATATCGTTTGGATTGAAGAGAGCAAATCAAAAGACTTTTGGGCTAAAGGAATTGACGCAACCGACTTTATTGCCCGTTTAATTGAACATACCATTACAAAATATATTGATGATATTTTTGACTACTCCGACATAAACCGCTACATTGAAATTGTCGGTAATCAAAATTTATATTTAATTGAAAATATTATTCCCGACTATTTATCGGTAGCAGAATTAAAGTATATTTTAACAAGTTTAATAAAAGAAAAAGTCTCAATAAAAGATATAGTCTACGTATTTGAAAAAATAAATGACTTTGCCGATGAAACAAACAAAGAAGAGCTTTTGGAAAGAATAAGAGTTGCACTGGCAAGACAAATAAGCAAGTCATTGGCAAATGCAGAGGATAATACCATTTATGCTTATGAATTATCCGAAAACAGCTTAAAACAGTTTATTTCAAATAAATCCGATGATGAAATAATCAGAATTGACAGCACAAATATTGAAAATATTGTTAATAATTTGAAAGAAAAAGTTAAAAAATATACTCCTGACGCAAAGGAAATAATACTTATTGCTCCAATGAAAATAAGACATATTATATATTTGGTACTTTCGCAAATGATTTCAAATATAAGAATTACGGCAAGAGAAGAACTTTTATTTGATTACCCGCTTCAAATAATAAGTACAATTTAACCTAGATTTTATATGCGTTTTGAGCTATACAACTGTTAAGATTACGTCTTAAATTAGATAATCTTACATTCATCTGATTTTTTAAGTTTTGGCACCTTATTGCGTCTGCTACTATATTAAATTCCATATCCGCTAAAGAATTATGTCTGACCGTTGCAGGCATAATATGGCTTGTTTGTGAATTACTTAGTCCAAAACTTACTGGTGAAATTTTCATTTGTTTTTCCTTGCCTTTGTGAATATTATAATATACACAAATTTTTAGTGAACAATTTTTATTTTACGTATTATTTAACGTATGTAAATATAAATATTGCCTATAAAATCTTAACTGTTTACAAAAATTTATAATTCGGGCGCTTCAATAATAAAAGTAACAGGGCCGTCATTTATAAGCGATATTTCCATGTGAGCGCCAAAAACTCCAGTTTTAACGGGAATATTCTGCTCTTTTACCTTTGTAATAAAATATTCATATAAGTCTTTTGCTTCAACAGGCTCCATAGCATTATCAAAACTTGGGCGAGTTCCTTTTTTTACACTTCCTGCCAAAGTGAACTGCGATACAATCAGCATTTCACCGTTTATATCTTTTATGGATAAATTCATTTTGCCGTTTTCATCAGAAAAACAACGAAGCGCGCATATTTTATTGGCAAGCCAATCCGCTTGAGATTTTGTATCACCTTTTTCCGCACCGAATAAAACCAAATATCCGTTATCTATGGCGCTGTAAAGCTCTTCATCTATCACTAAAGAAGCACTTTTAACCCTCTGAACAACAAGTTTCATCAGCTTTTTACCGCAATAACTTCAATTTCCGCAAGCGCGCCTTTTGGCAATTCTTTTGCAGCAACGCATGAGCGTGCAGGTTTTGAAATAAACGCTTTTTCGTATAAACCGTTAAATACCGCAAAATCTTTCATATCAGCTAAAAAGCATGTTGTCTTAACTACATCGTTATAGCTAAAGCCTGCTGCGCTCAAAAGTCCCGCTATATTTTTAAGGATTTGTTCTGTCTGCTCAACAATACTTCCGCCTATGAATGTATCCGTCTGCGGATTTATTGCAATTTGCCCCGAGCAATACAGAGTATTACCTGCTAAAATAGCCTGTGAATACGGTCCGATTGCCTTTGGCGCATTCGGTGTTGATATAACTTTATTCATTATCCATTTCTCCGAGTTTATTTTGAATAGCCTGTTCAACATTGTCTTCAACGGCATCTTCGGGTGCTTTTCCGTCATTGGTATCCGTTACAACTATTTTATTTACTGCCATTACGGAATCATTTTCCATTAAGTTTTGAATTCTAACGCCTGTTGCAGGTCTGCCCTGGCGTGAAATGTCAGACGCCTTTATTCTTGATACAATACCGTTTTGCGTTACAACCATAATTTCATCATTTTCTTCAACAACAGTCAGTGCAACTAATCTTGAAGAAGCAGACTTGAATTTAGTTGCAATTAAACCTATACCGCCTCTGTTTTGAGCTCTGAATTCGGACATCTTAGAGCGTTTACCGAAACCGTCAGATGTTACAACAAGTAAATCAGCGTCAAAGTTTCTCGGAATTATATCACAGCCGATTATTGTATCTCCTGCTCTTAATTTCATTGAATTTACGCCTCTTGCACTTCTGCCTAACGGTCTTAAATCATCAAGTGCAAACCTTATTGCCATACCGCAAGAAGTTGCAATAAATACTTCATCGGAATTATTAGCCTGTTTTACCCAATTTAACGTATCGCCCTCTTCAAGTCCTATCGCTATAATACCGTTCTTTCTTATGCTTGCAAAGTTATCAAGTCCTATTCTCTTTATATAGCCTTTCTTTGTAAGCATTACAAGATTTGAATTCGGGTCAAAGTTTGAAACAGGTACTACTGCCGTTATTTGCTCATCCTGCTCAATGGGCAGAACATTAATTATCGGCAAGCCTTTAGCCTGTCTTGAGCCTTCGGGGAAGTCATATACATTTAAGCTATATACAGTACCTTTGCTTGAGAAGAACAATACTTTATCGTGCATCATTGCAGTAAAGAAATGACCTACATCATCGTCTTCTTTGGTTTTTATTCCGCCTTTTCCTCTTGTAGCTCTGTTTTGACGTTCAAATGTATCAAGCGATATACGTTTTATATAGCCTTGACGTGTTATAAATACAGCCATAGGAACATTCGGAGTTAAATCTTCTATTGTCATTTCATCAGCTTCGGGCAGAATTTGCGTTTTTCTTTCGTCGCCGTATTTTTCTTTATCTTCGGTTAATTCGGTCTTTATTAAGGCTAAAACTTTGTTTCTGTCTGAAAGCAGTTCTTCATATTCTTGTATTTTCTTTTGCAGTTCTTCAAATTCAGCTTTGATTTTATCTTGTTCCAATCCCGTTAAGCGTCTTAATTGCATTTCAAGTATTGCATTAGCCTGATCTACATCCAAGCCGAATTTTGACATTAAACCTATTCTTGCGTCATCTGCCGTTTTGGACTTTTTAATCAGCTCAATAACATCATCAAGACTTGCTAAAGCAATTAATAAGCCCTCTAAAATATGAGCTCTCATCTTCGCTTTTTTAAGGAAGAACAGAGTTCTTCTTGTAATGATTTCAACTCTGTGTTCAATAAACTCATTTAACACTTCAAGCAAATTCATTAATCTTGGCTGCTGCCCGACTAATGCGAGCATATTAACGCCAAATGTTGCAGTCAACTGCGTGAATTTATATAAATTATTCTTTACAACTTCAGGTTTTGCGTCACGTTTTAATTCAATAACAATACGCATACCCTCGCGGTCGGATTCATCGCGTATATCTGATATACCGTCTATTTTTTTATCTCTTACAAGCTCCGCTATTTTTTGAATTAACTGTGCTTTATTAACCTGATAAGGTATTTCTGTAACAACAATTGCAGTTTTAGTCTGTCTGCCGGGGGCTGATATTTCTTCAAAAGTAGAAATTGCAGACATCTTTATTGAGCCTCTGCCCGTTGCGTATGCTTTTCTTATTTCAGATAGTCCTATAATGCTTGCACCTGTCGGGAAGTCAGGACCTTTTATATACTGCATTAACTCATCAACGGTTAAATTCGGATTATCAATTAACGCAATCGTACCGTCAACGACTTCACATAAGTTATGAGGCGGAACATTTGTTGCCATACCGACAGCAATACCTGATACTCCGTTTAATAAGAGCATAGGGAGTCTTACGGGGAGAACGGAAGGTTCTTCAAGTGAACCGTCAAAGTTTGGAACAAAATCAACCGTTTCGCAGTCAATATCAGCAAGCATAGATGTTGTAATTTTGTGCATTCTGGCTTCGGTATACCTCATAGCGGCTGCGCCGTCGCCGTCAACAGAACCGAAGTTTCCATGCCCGTCTACTGTCAAATAACGGGTAGAAAAGTCTTGCGCCATACGAACCAATGCTTCATAAACTGCTGTATCACCGTGGGGGTGGTATTTACCTAAAACTTCACCGACTATTCTGGCGCACTTTTTAAACGGCTTATCAGG
>CANPWQ010000055.1 GCA_947584965.1 Candidatus Gastranaerophilales bacterium
CGGAAGTGGTAGACGCGTTGGACTTAAAATCCAATCAGGCTCACCCCTGGTGCCGGTTCAAGTCCGGCTCAAGGCATTTATTTATTTTTATTGTGTCTTAGGATTTTAAATGATGAGATTTTCTGCTTTAAAAAGTTCTAATGAATTATTGTTCGGGGGGGGGGAAGAACAACAGCTCCTTAATTCTGTTAAAAATACTTATCTGGCACTTTTAGAATATTCTAATTCCAAAGTTGTTTTATTTGGTTCTGCATCTGCCGCACGGATGGCTTTTAATGCAATTGGAAATGATAAAATTGAATGCTTTATTGATAACGATGTTACAAAAAATAATGTTGTTATTTATAATGATAAAAAAAGTTTTTTACCTGAAAATTTTATTTCGAATGCTAAAGAAAAATATGTTTATATAATTGCAACAGGTTCTCAATATTATGATTTATTAAAAAATCAAACTATTGAATTATTAAATAAATATAATAAAGAGGGTTTGGTCTTAACGGTTGATGAGTATGGCATTGGTAAAAATTATAATAATATTGTTAATATAATTGATAATTTGGAAGATGAAAAATCAAAAATTACTTATTTTAAAATTTTAAAATCAAGATTTACTAATAATCTTAAAGAATTAATAACCGTATATGAACCGATACAATATTTTTGTTTACCGGAGTTTGGTCAAAATTGGGCAGCTGATGAAGTTTTTGTTGATTGCGGTGCTTATGTGGGTGATACGGTTGAAAAATATTTATTTTATAACGGTTATTTATTTAGTAAAATTTATGCGTTTGAACCGGGTAAAACAGCTTTTAACGCATTAAAAAATCGTGTAAAAAGATTAAATGACGAATGGGCTTTAAAAGAAAATCAAATTGTTTGCATTAATAAAGGTGTTGGGGATGTTGATACTAATCTTTATCTTTCTAACGGCACTATTGATATGGGCGGTTCTTTTATTAATGAAACAAAAGTTAATTCAAGCTCTGATTGCCAAATATGCTCATTAGATAACGAAATTAAAGATAAAGTCAGCTTTATTAAAGCTGATATTGAGGGATATGAATTAAAAATGTTAAAAGGAGCTAAAAATATCATTCAAAAATATAAACCAAAACTTGCTATTTGTTTATACCATTCACCTTTTGACTTATTTACAATTCCTTTGTATTTAAAAAAACTGGTACCTGATTATAAAATGAAAGTAAAACATCATTCAAAATGTTTTTTTGAAACAATTTTGTATTGTTATGCAGAATAAAATATTATTGTATTATATAAATTTTCTCATCGTTAATAATTTTTTCAAAATTTAGAATGTTGTAAAGTATACCGTTCTCACAAAATTCATTTGATATATATTCGGAATTTACTTTCCCAAATGGGATATTTTTTAAGTTTCTTATTTCTTTTACATCATCTACCAGTAATGCAAGACTGTAATTTTTTCCTTCTGTTATTATAATTTTACCGGTTTCGGTTATTTTTGACGGTTCATTATTTAAAAATCTTTTTAAATCCAATAATATTATTATCTCTCCGCGCAAATTTATTATTCCTTTTATATAATCTTTTGTGTATGGCAATTTTGTTATATTTACTCGTTTTGCGGTAATAAATTCTTTTATGTATTTTAAATCCAGATAATAATTTTGATTTTCTAAATTAAATAAAATAAATTGATTTATATTGTTTGTGTTTACGGGAAATGAAAATAAATCTTGATTTTTTTCATTTGTTTTTGAGCGTAATGCCAATATTTGCAATGATTTTTCATCGTCAGGTAATAATTGTGAATAATCAATTGTATTTTCTTGAAATACATTGTTACTTATAACCGTTTCTATATTGTTAATATTTAAAATTCCAATTGTATTTTCATTATATTCTATAATTTCTGATATTATTGAATTTTCTACATTATAAGGAATAGTTTGCAGTTGATTTTTTTCAAATTGAAATATATTAACGATTTTTACTGCCGCAATAGCAAAACAGTTGCCATCTATACACGCTATGATTAATTCATTATTAATGTTAAATTTTTTTGTTTCAAAACCCAGAAGCGGACATAAATCTAATACACTAATCATCATCCCTTTATAATTAGTTATCCCCATAACGCCTTTTGGCGTTTTTTGCGGAATTTGTATTTCAGTTAAATTTATTACTTCAATTACATTTTGAATGTCTATCGCATATAATTTTTCATTCAACTGAAAAACGATGTAATTGAAATTATCATCCGTTGCTTGATTTTTTTCGGTTAAAGGATAATTATTGTTCATTTTTACTTAAACCTTTATAATAATTATACAATAAATTAATGATTATAAAATCCCGAATATATATTATAATTTATTATTATATTAAGGAGTAGAATATGCCAAGTAGAGATATTAGTCTTATAAACAGATTAGCCAGAAAAAATATTAAAGATACAATAATACTGGGAATAGTTACAATCGCTATTGTGGCAATAATTATATTTGTTGAAAATAAAACAATAATGATACTTTCAACAATTATTACTTTGTTAATTTATTTTGCTCAGTATCAAATTTCAAAAAATGAACTGTTAAAATCAATTGATAAATTAATAGATAATGAATTAAAAGAGTTTCAAAAAATTTCGGTTAAAGTATTGCAGTTAAGTGAAAAACAAAGACAATTAACTCTTAAATATACTCAAATGCTGGATAATGTTGTTCAAACTACAAAACAGTTTAAAAATTCAGCCATAAAAACTAAAGAAAAAACACAAAGTCTTTCATTAAAAGTTCAGGAAACTTATGATGCTTCCGATAGAGAAGTACAGACAATTACTGATAATATTTCCTCAATGGAGAATTTAAAACATAAAGTACAGGTTATTGCAGAATTAATTATTGAATTAACCGATTATATTAAACAAATTGCTTCAACGGTAAATATAGTAGAAAATATATCCGAACAAACAAATATGCTTGCATTAAATGCTGCCGTAGAAGCTGCAAGAGCAGGCGAGTATGGTAAGGGATTTGCTGTTGTTGCAGGTGAAATAAGAAAATTAGCAGATGAATCTAAGCAGGCTACTAATAAAATCACCTCGCTTGTTTCGGAAATTGAACAAAATACTTCTTCTACCATTATGGCAACGGAAGACGGCGCCAAGGAAATTGATAACGGGGTTAAACTTGCTGTTTATATAAGTGATAATATTTCTAAAATTGTTAACAACATTAAAGATTTGAACTTGGAATTAAATGATATTCTTACTTCATCAATAGAACAACAATCTATTACTAATGATGTGCTTGAAGTTATTGATAATATGCAAAAAGGTATTTCGGAAACAATTAATACTCTTGAGGAAAATATTGAAAATATTAGAGCGTTCTCTGAAATATCTACTAATATTAAAGACAATATTGCTAATTAGGAATAATAAATGCAGTATAATCCCGAAGAGTTGAATGAAATTTTAAGAATTTATTCCTCGGAAAGCGAAGAAATTATTGACAGGCTTAACGAGAATTTTTTATTACTTGAAAAAAATCCGTCAGATAAAGCACCGATTAAGCAATTATTACGATTAGTACACTCTTTAAAAGGTGCTTCCAGAATGCTCGGATTTAATTCCATTCAGGATATTTCTCATAAACTGGAGGATATTCTTTCTTTTTGGGATAAGGATAATAATAGTATTAATTCGGATATGTTTCAAGAAATATACAATGTTTGTGATTTTTTGCTTATGCTTGTTCATAAATCCGTTGAATATAAAACCGATTATGTTGATAAAAACGTAATGGTTTTTATTAATAAACTGGATAACTTTTTAACATATAATCAAATTAATTCCGCACAAAAGGATTTAATTGAAAAAGACGAATATATAAACTCAAAATCAATGGATATAAATGCTATTATTCTTGAATTAATGTTTGTACTTGAAAATGTTAATATTAGTGGAAATTTGGAAGAAATTAAGTCTGTTTTAATTGATAATATTTCTAATATTGAGGATATATTTAATAAAACAAAATATGATGAAATAAAAAATAAAATTTTGATTTTAAAGGAAAAAACTCTTTCAAACGATTTTCAAACAAAAGAAATAAAATCTTTAATACTTGATTTAAGAAACAGTATTTATAATTTATACAAAACATTAAATATTCATTATGAGTTTAATAAATTAAATGAAATAAGAAAAAATACTTCCGGCAAAAAAGATAAAAATGCGGATAATAACGGAAAAATTATCGAAAATTTTGATTTTATACTTAATAATTTGCAAAAAATAAAATTCGATAAAAATGTAATTATTGAAATAACAACAAGATTAAGAAATCTTAGTGAATGTATTCAAAATGAAAGTTTAAAGATTTTATATTCTAAAATAATAAAAATAATGTCAATTATTAATGATAAAGATATAGTTGTTGATAATGAATGTTATGTTGTCTTACTTCAAAGCATATTTTTTATAAAGCGTTGTCAAACAGAGGAAACTAAAGAAAATATCGGCAATATAAATCTTCTGCTTCAAAGACTTAGTTTGGTTGAAGATATATATGGATTTCATACATCTGAAACAGTGCAAAATCCTATTGATAATGTGAAAACTAATCCTATCGTTCAATTATCAGATGCGGAGAATATAGAAAAAAACTTAAAAATATATGATAGTGAAGAAATAAAGGTTTTGCGTGTCGACACGGATAAAGTTGATAATTTGATAGCACAGTCCGGTGAATTGTTGATAAACGGAATAAAAACCCGCGACCATTTAACAAAGTTATCAAAAATTAATTCAAAAATAACAGCTTGGAACAGTACGGGTAAAAAGATAATTAATTATTTAAAATATCTTGATAAAAAGGGATTTTTTAATAATTCGGCAGATGATAGCATACAAGCATTTTATAAAAGAGCGCAAAGTTTCTTTAATGAAAATGTTGAAATTATTAACGAATTAAATAATGATTTTAATGAGCTGTATAATGTAATATCCGAAGATGATAATAAAATACACCAAACGGTTATGGAAGTGGAAACAATTGCCAAGAGTATAAGGGTATTACCGTTAGCCTCTATTTTCCATACTTTCCCGCGAATGATTAGAGATATTGCAAAAGAAAAAAATAAAAAAATAGATTTTATAATTTCAGGCAGTGATACAACTGTTGATAAAAAGATAATAGAAGAAATAAAAATGCCGTTAATTCATATTTTGCGTAATGCGGTATCCCATGGAATAGAACTTCCCGAAGTCCGTTTAACTAATAATAAAAATGAGACAGGCAAGGTTCTGCTTACCGCTAAACAAGTTGAAAATAATGTAATAATTACTATTGAAGATGACGGATACGGAATAAATCTTGAAAAAATTAAAAATTCTGCATTAAAGAAAGGAATTTTTACACTTGAAGAAACCGAAAAAATTTCAGATGAACAGTTAATGAAATTAATATTTCTTCCCGGATTTTCAACGCAGGATGAGGTTAGTAATCTATCCGGCAGAGGCATAGGGCTTGATGTCGTTAAATCAAAAATACAAAACCTAAATGGTGAAGTATTTATTGATTCTCAACTGAATAAAGGCTGTAAAGTTACAATAAAAATTCCTTTATCCTTATCAACTATGAAAACATTTATTTTAAAAGTAAATGATGAAAAATATGCTATTCCCGTAACGGCAATAAAATATGTAAAACAAATAAAAATAAATGAAATTTTTAATAAAAACGGACAAAACTATATTATTTTTAATGATAAATCAGTTCCGATATTTTCTCTTTCAAGAATATTTAATGAAAAGGCAATATCTGATACGTCGGATAATATGTTTAAAATTATCATTATTGAAAATCGTGAAAATTTATCTGCATATATTATAGATGATTTAATATGTGAGCAGGAAATCTTCCATAAAAAATTTACCGCACCTGTAATTAGTGTTAAAAATATAAGCGGATATACAACATTATCTACGGGTGAAATATGTCTAATAATTAATCCTGTCGAATTATTAAAAAATACTGCCCAAAATAATAATACAAAAAATATTGAGCTTAAAAATATATTAATTGCCGACAAACAAGATATATACAAAGATAAAAAATTTGTTTTATTGGATGATGATTCGGGCAGGTTTGAAATAATTGAAAAGGATTTAAAATCAATTGAGGTTGATTTATCAATATTTAACAGCGTAAATTCTATTTATGATTATTTATGCAAAAATAATGCGGATTATTTAATTTGTAAAATAGATTCTTCTGATGACGAAGTAATTAGGCTTATAAAATATATGAAAAGTGATGAAAACTTAAATGATATTAAAATCATTGTATTTTCAGATATACCAGAATATGATTTAAAACAAAATTTAACCGATATTAATATAAATTTATGCCAAAGTTTTTCAAGATACGTAATAAATGATTTTATAAATACGTTAAATTCCCTTTAATTTGATAAGGTAGGGATTTTATTTTCATTATTATTTTGTTCGGGTTGTTCTTTGATGTATTCGTAATCAATTAATTGTGCGACTTTTTTGCCCCATTCATCAATAATATCATCTAATTCTTGATTATAAGAAATAGGTTCGCCGATTTTAACTTTAATACTGCCTTTAAACGGAATCCAATTATATTCTTCACAACCTGTAATACCAATGGGAAGAATATCTGTTTTTATTTGTCTTGAAATAGCCGCAAAACCTTTATTGATTTTTTCTATTCTTCTGTTGCGTCTGATACCGCCTTGCGGAAAAATACCGAGCATCCAGCGATTTGTTTTAGAAACATTTATAGCGGTTTTAATTGTTGAAACTTCAAGTTTTTCACGGTTAACCGCAAAGCAGGCAAGTCCGTCAAGTAAAAACGCAAGAGTTTTATTTTCAAAAAGTTCTTTTTTTCCCATAAACGCAATGGGTTTTCTGACTGCTTCACCTACTACAAAGGGATCAAGATACGAAATATGATTTGGAGCAATAATAAAATTTCTGTCCTCGGGTATATTTTCGCGTCCGATATATTCAATTTTATAAAAAACAGGCAAAAGAGTTCTCGGAACAAGCCAGCGTCCGAACAGTTGGAACTTGTACTTGCCCTCTGTGAAATCCGATACATCGCGTTTTGTATAATTTTTCTTTTTTTCTTCCATTCTCAAACTCTTTCTTTTATTTAAGAAGGTACATATTCAAACCCGCCCAAAGTACAGATAGAGTTTGCCCACTCATCAACAATCTCATCCACACTTTTATTGCAGGAAATAGGTTTGCCTGCTTTTAACTGCATTGTTTTTTTGCCGTTTTCGTTCTCTTTAACTATTATTGCAATTGGGAGAATATCCGTATCCATTTTTTTGGCAATAGAAGCAAAACCTTTGGTAAGATTTTCAATTTTACCGTTGTTACACCGAGTCCCTTGAGGGAACAAACCTAAATGCCAGTTTGTCTTTTTTATGGATAAAGCAGTTTTTATTGTTGATACGTCAACTTTATCTCTGTCAACGGCAAAAGCCCCGCACCAATCCATTAAAACCATTGACCAAAAGGTTTCAAACAATTGTTTTTTTGCCATATATGCAATGGTCAGTTTATATTGATTTGCAATAAAGAACGGGTCAAAACCTGTTACATGGTTGCTGGCTATAATATATTTTTTTGATTTATCAATATTTTCAATTCCTTCCGCTTTCAATATTTTATATTTTGACCTAATCATATTGATAATAACGGTATTGCAGGCAATATATTGAAAAATTCTGCGCCAGAAATTAAAACTTTTTGGATTTTTTGTTGAAAATTTTGTTGTCATATTTTACTTTATTTCTCTGATTTTATAAAAAATTATATCAAAAATAAAAAATATTATATAACCGATGGTTTAATATAAACATCATTCACGGTATATACCGTTTTAGCCGTTCCCGCAGGAATTTTAGCGTCTTTACCTTTCATTAAAAGAAAAAGAGGACATAAAAGTACGCTTAATACAATGGATAAAACCATTTTATCATCAGGTTCTTCTGTTATAGCGGTAGATAAAGGAATGTAAGTATTGTCAACTGCTTTTGTATGAAAATCATTAATAGTAATTTTAGCGGAACGACCAATATATGTTTTTGCTTCAAAATTGACACTTGCGTTAACTGAAGTACCTGCTTGGATTAAAACATTATCGTTTTCATCCTTAACATCTTGAGCAACAATAAATGTTAAGGTATCTCCTGATGTAATGTTTTTTGTATTAATTTCACTTTGATTTTTTATCATAACGGGGGAATGACCGGGTAATAATTTTTTCCCGGCTGAATTAGAAGCAGCAATATAAGACGGATATTCAAAACTTGCTTTGAACTCCTTATTCTCTTTAATGAATTGATAAAGAGTCGGACTTTCATTTTGAGCGGATGAAAGTTGAGTCGGGAATATACCCATAAATGCCAGTATTAGTGTTAGTGAAATAATTTTCTTAATTTTCATACTTTTTCTCCAATTTTTTATAAATAGAATTTACCGTAATTGTAATTAACAGACCCATAATGAGTCCTATGCAAAATCTTGTTATATTTCCTGTATTTATATTAAACAAGTTAAGTATTAAATCTGTCAAACAAAAAAGAATAATTATAAAAAATACTTTTATGCTGATATTTAGTTTATTAAAAAGTACAAGAATACAGCAAAAAGTTGTTCCTATATAAACTCCAATGCACCTTGCACATAGTGAAACAGGATAGCCCCATAACCAAAAAGAGCGCTCGGGGTTTTGGTGGCAAGCATTTGAAAGAATATAACTGATTTTTGCACTTAAATTGTACTCTCCAACAGCTGAAAGAAAAGGAGTAATTAATGCACAAATCCAAAAGAATGCGCTATAAAAAATCAATAAAGTTATAAAGATTTTTCTTAAATTTTTCAAATAACATACTCCGGCTTAATTTGCTTATAAATTACTATCATTAGTATAGTAAATTAAAATATTTTTGTATATTAATTTTAAATTTTTAAAATAATAATTAACTTGATTAAACTTTATGTTTAATTTATAAATAACTCATGAACAGATAATCATGGTAGATTGAAAAGGAGATAGAAAAACTATGGTAAATGTTGCAATTAACGGATTCGGAAGAATCGGAAGAAACACTTTAAGAGCAGCAATCAAAGAAGGTATCTTTGATAAAATTAATTATGTTGCTATAAATGACCCCGGGTTAAAAGCAGAAGACGCTGCAAGATTATTAAAATATGACTCTGTAATGGGCAGATTTGAAGGCAGTGTTGAAGCATA
>CANPWQ010000056.1 GCA_947584965.1 Candidatus Gastranaerophilales bacterium
TGAAAACCCAAGGCGCGAAAAAGTTTATTACAAAAGAGTCAAAAGATTATCAAAAATCCATAACTTTGATGTTGAGTTTGTAACTCCTAAAATTTTTAATAAACAACATAGTGCAATAAACTGTGGGGTGAACAAATAATTCACCCTGCGTTTTTTTATAAATCACAGGGAGATATAATTCTGCCTGCAATTGCGCTTGCGGCAGCAACATAAGGCGAAGCCAGATATACTTCACTCTCTGTATGCCCCATTCTGCCTACAAAGTTTCTGTTTGTTGTTGATATTGCACGCTCGCCTGCCGCGAGTATTCCCGCATGCCCGCCCAAACAAGGTCCGCACGTAGGAGTTGAAACCGCCCCGCCTGCTTCAATGATTGTTTCAATATATCCCGCTCTTAGCGCTTCCAAATATATTTGCTGTGTAGCAGGGAAAACAATTAACCTAACATCTTTATGAACTTTTTTGCCTTTTAGAATTTCAGCAGCAGCTTTAATATCGGACAGCCTGCCGTTTGTACAGCTTCCGATTACCGCCTGATCAATTTTTATATCACCTGCTTTAGATACGGGTTTTGTGTTTTCGGGCAGATGAGGAAAAGCAACCACAGGTTCTATTTCTTCGGTATTATATACGATAACCCTTTCATATTGAGTATCTTTATCGCTGGTATAAAATTTAGGCAGACGAATGCTTCTGTTTTCAAGATATTTTTTTGTTATTTCATCCGGTTCAATAATACCGTTTTTAGCTCCCGCTTCAATTGCCATGTTGCAAATGGTAAATCTTCCGTCCATAGGTAGCTCACGGATAGTGCTTCCGCCTATTTCAAGCGTTTTATATAAAGCTCCGTCTACTCCGATATCGCCTATTAAGTATAAAATAAGGTCTTTTGCGGTAACGTATTTATTTAATTTACCGTTAAATTCAACTTTAATAGATGATGGAACTTTAAGCCAAGTTTCGCCCGACGCCATTGCACAGGCAATATCGGTTGACCCCATGCCCGTAGAAAATGCACCCAAAGCACCGTAAGTACATGTGTGAGAGTCAGCTCCAATAACAATATCGCCTGCGGTGACAATACCGTTATCGGGCAAAAGTGCGTGTTCTATCCCCATTCTTCCAACCTCAAAAAAGTGAGTAAGGTTTTGTGCGCGGGCAAATTCCCGAACTTGTTTAACCTGCTCAGCCGATTTAATATCGCGGTTGGGTACAAAATGGTCCGGTACAAAAACAACCCTGTCTTTATCAAAAACTTTTTCTACTCCGATTTTATTAAACTCATTTATCGCAACAGGACCTGTAATATCGTTAGCAAGAGTAATATCAACTTTAGCTGTTATTAATTGCCCTGCGTGAACTTCTTTTAAACCTGCATGGTCAGCTAATATTTTTTCTGTTATATTCATAAAAACCTCACACAAAATTTAATTAAATGATATTATAAAATTACAAAAAAACCAAATTTAGCGAGAGAAAATGCCTAAAAAAGAATTTAAAACACCAATAACCGATAAATCCGTCATGATAGGTCCAAACAGCGGACATGACAATATAATTTTTGCAATTGAGTCGAGCTGCGATGAAACAGCTGCAGCCGTTGTAAAAAACGGGCGTGAGGTATTGGCAAATGTAGTGGCTTCGCAGATAAAAACTCATATAGAGTTTGGCGGAGTAGTCCCTGAAGTTGCGGCACGTGAGCATTTGGAAGCAATAAATGTTGTAATAGCTCAGGCATTTGAACAAGCAGGATTAAAAGGCGATGATATAACCGCATTTGCTGCAACGGTAGGACCGGGGCTTGTAGGCTCCCTGCTCGTCGGAATGAATGCTGGTAAAGCACTTGCGCTTGCCTATGATAAACCGTTTATTGGCGTAAATCACTTAAATGCGCATGTATGTGCAAATTTTTTAAACACTGACCTTGAACCGCCTTTTGCAGCATTGCTGATTAGCGGAGGTCATACTCAAATTATAGAAGTTAAAAGTTATTTAGAGCAGCGAATAATCGGAGAAACTATTGATGACGCAGTAGGTGAGGCTTATGACAAAGTTGCAAGATTAATAGGTCTGCCCTACCCCGGGGGAGTTAATCTTGATAAACTGGCACAAACGGGAAATCCATTTGCATATAAACTGCCCGAAGCCAAACTGCAAAATGAATACGATTTCAGCTTTTCAGGCTTAAAAACAGCGTCACTTCAATTAATACAAAAGTTAAAAAAAGAAAATCCAACTTTGCCCACAGCTGACATCGCTGCAAGTTTTCAAGAAACCGTATCTTCGACACTGTTAAAAAAGACAAAAAAAGCAGCAGATAACATTAACGCAAAAACAATAGTATTAGCAGGAGGAGTTGCCGCGAACTCCGAAATAAGAAAGAAATTTTTTGCACTTCGTGATGAGGGCTATAAAATTTATGCCCCCGAGATGAAATACTGCACTGATAACGCTTCAATGATAGCTTCAAGTGCTTATTTTCTGGCAGGTACAATGGATTCTTTGGACGTAGAAGTATTTTCAAGAATGTAACAAAATAAAAAGCCGCCTTAGCTTTTGCGGCTCCGTTTGGATTTACTCCAAATCTCCTCTCCCTAATAGTCATAAGACTAAATCTTTTATAAAACTCCTTTTTTTATTAAACCATTATTTTAAAAGAATGTACATGAAGTGATAAAAAATCAAATAAATAATCGTAAAAAATACACTCAACAATCAATAATACTAACGTATTTGTTGCTTACAAATATTTGTTAAATATCTTAACATTTAAGTTTTATATAGCCTGTTATTTAACATGATTGTATATTTCAGCTAAAAATGTTATGATTTTTCTAAGAGTGAAGAAAGATTTGTATGCAGAAAGAATTATCGGTAGCATTTGTATGGCACATGCACCAGCCTAATTATCAGACTCAGCCCGGCGGAATACGTTTAATGCCTTGGGTTAGACTGCATGCCATTAAAGACTATCTTGATATGCTTATTATTTTGGATAAATTTCCCGAAATAAAATTAAATTTCAGTCTTGTTCCTGCTCTTTTAGACGCTATTGAAGATTATGCGGATAATAATGCGCACGATATCCACTCTAAACTTACAATTACACCGGTTGAAGAGTTATCGGATGATGATAAACTTTATATTTTAAACTATTTTTTTGATGTTAATTATGATAATTTAATTTCTAAAAATCCAAGATTTAACGAGCTATACCAAAAACGCTATTCTCGCGATGATATAGGTATTAACGATTTTACTATGCAAGAATACGCAGATATTATGATGTTATTTAATCTTGTCTGGTTTGATCCTGTTTGGAAAAATGTCTATCCCGAACTTAAAAAATTTGAGAAAAAAGGCAAGAATTACACCCTAAAAGACAGACAAAATTTAATAAAATTAAACCGAAAAATTATTAAACAAATTATTCCGACTTTTAAAAAATATCAAGATGAGGGAAGAATAGAAATACTTACAAGTCCTTATAACCACCCGATTTTACCTATTTTAATAAATCCGAATGATTTAAAAACTCCCGCGATAAAAAACACAATGCCGGATTGTAAAATAGCGCTCATGGTGGATGTAAAAGAACAAATAAAAATGGCGGTTGATAAAATAACAGAAACTTTTGGCAAACCGCCAAAAGGTATGTGGCCCAGCGAGCATTGTATCAGCCAAAAAACTCTTGATGTGCTTGCAAATCTTGGTTTTGACTGGGTTATAACAGATGAAAGCGTTTTATCCAATTCTTTGAAAAAAGTATTTATACGTGATTTCCGCGGATGTTATGAAGATCCTTACGATGTTTGTTCACTTTATTTGTACAAAACCAAACGTGATAAAGAAATTAATATTATATTTAGAGATTCCGTTATTCCGAATTTAATAAGTTTTGAATATCCTCACCACGACAGTGTTTTATGTGCAAATGATTTATTTGACAGAATAAAAACAGTACACGATAAACTCAAAAATTCTCCCGATAAAAAACATCTGCTGACAATAGCTATGGACGGAGAAAACAGCTGGGATTCTTATCCTATGGATGGGGCTATATTTTTAGAGCGTATTTATTCGTTAATAAACAACGACAAAAATATAAAAACCGTTTTAATAAGCGATTATATTAAAGAAAACAAACAAACTGAAAAGTTATTAAAAAAGGTTACGGCTGGTTCTTGGGTTAATCAGGAATTCCAATTGTGGATAGCGGAACCGACAAAAAATCTTGCTTGGAAATATCTCGTTCAAACCAGAAATAATTTAAAAGACGCTGAAAAATCAGGCAGACTTACAAAAGAACAAATTAAATCAGCCAAACGGGAAATATATATAGCAGAAAGTTCCGACTGGTTCTGGTGGTACGGTGAACCAAATAACTCGGGGCAAGATCATATCTTTGATTTTTTGTTCCGCGAACATTTAAAAAATGTTTATAACATTATAGAAAAACCTGTTCCCGCATATCTTGAAATGCCTTTAATATCTTATATGGGAAAGCCGTTTAAAAATCCTCAACGTGAAATAACTCCGTTATTAAACGGAATGGTAAAAGGCAACGATGAATGGCTTGCGGCAGGATGTATTGATATCCCCGACGGTCCTATTCTTCAAGATAATAAACTGTTTAACAGAATATATTTCGGCAATGATAAAGATAATTTATATCTGCGTTTTGATATAAATAAATACTTAATTAACAGTAAAGACAGCTTTAAGGAATATTTTTCAATATATGTATATATAAAAACTTATAATAATGCAGTAGACGTAACATCTCCGATAAGAACCACAAACAAACAGGAAGCCTTATTGCCTGTTCAACTTGACGGATATACTCATGAAGTAAAATTTGCAATAACAAGTAACCGAAAATATCCGCTTCAATATTCTGTGGCAACAAAAGACGGATTATGGAGGTTCAAGAGCGACCACCATATTCAATATGTCCATAAGGAAATTTTCGAAATAAAAATACCTTTTGATGATTTAAACATTAAACACGGTGAAAGTTTTGAGTTTTTCTTTATAACAGGCTGCAGCGGAGTAACGGAAGAAGTTTATCCGAAAGATATTCCGCTTGTAATGACGCGGCCTTAAGCCTGTCGTTCTGCCGCTTCGCTTGTCGGAACTGCGGCTTCTTTGTTTTGGATTTTGCTCCATTTCGGCAGAGTTGTTTGCTTCACTTCGTTGTCACAAACATTTTGCCTCAACGCTTCGGGCTCGCTCGGCACAGCCTCGACTCCGCCCTGCGGAACATCTGTCGGTTTTTGCTTTTTCTCTGCCCTGCCGTTCGCCACACTTTGTGTCCGCTCACTTCGGGCATTCACTTTTTCGAGCTTCGCTCTACGCAAAATCTGTCGGTTTTTCCTGTTCGCACAACCCCTGCAACCTCGCTTTCATAAACCTTTCGGTTTCTTTCGCTCGGTCGGGTTGTTGCTCCCTCGGGCTCGCTCGGCACAGCCTCGACTCCCCCCTGCGGAAAAACCTCTTCTTTAAATTCCTTTCGCTAAAGCCTGTCGTTCCTGCTGCTTCGCTTGTCGGAACTGCGGCTTTCGCTAACCGGATTTCATCCGTACGGAAAATTTGTCGGTTTTTGCTTCTTCTCTGCCCTGTCGTTCGCCACACTTTGTGTCCGCTCACTTCGGGCATTCACTTTTTCGAGCTTCGCTCTACGCAAAAACCTCAAAAAAAACCCTTCTTTTTCAAGAAGGGGATGAGCACTAAGAATAAGCAATCAGAAGAGTTGAGGATTTACTCTCTTATAATAAATTATTTTCCTTTCCCCTGCATTGCACTTAATAACTATATTTATCTGTTATACTTTTGTTTAAAAAAATTTATGTCTTATTTGTATTGTTATTTTAAGTAATTTATAATTAAAATTTTGTATTTATTATTTTTTCGTCATATTTGTTAAAATATTATTGTTAAATTATATTTCACTAGAATTAAGATATTACAACTAATTTGACCAATATAAAAGATTTTTGTCTTAAGTAAACTTAACAATTGTAATAATTCATCCTTATGTCTGATAAAATAGATTTGATAGGTAAATTAAGAGAGTGAAAAATGTCAGCTGATAATTATAAAGAAATTTTGGAAGAAGTTGTTGAAAAACTTAGCAATATTGAATCTATTAAAGAAATTGATATCCTTAATATTAAAGAATCAATGTCTACTCTTGAAAACTTAATGACAGATACCCAAGCAAAACTTAATTTTCAGGAAATAAAAGAAAAACTTGAAAATTTGTCATTCCAAATGGATAACTGCAATGAAACATTATTAAAAGACTTATACAATGATATTAATGATTTAAAACAAACATCAAACAATGTAAGTCAGTATATTGAAAATTTGCAAAATATTCAAAATATGGCTTTAACCAGCGCAGAATTTGAAGAATACCAAAAACAACAACTTGATTTAGCTCTTAAAACTAACGAAAATTTATTTAATGAATTAAACGCGATAAAAGAAAATGCTCTTACGGGAACTCAAGACGGAGTTAACAATAGCAATGTAAAACAAATCGAAGAACAATTGCAAACTCTCCACCAAAATTTAACCGGCTACATTAAACAACTTACCGATAAATTTGCTGAAACTCCTAATATTGATGAAATTAGCGGGGTTTTATCAGATTTAAATACAGTTAATCAAAAAAATATTAAAGAAACAAATACCTTAATAAAAGGATTACAAACTAAATTTGAAAAATTCCAAAATACCGAATTTGAAAATCAAATGGCGAAAATAGCCGAAATATATGATAGCTTGGGAATAATTCACGCTTGGATTGAAAAAGTCGGATTCTTAAATAAATCCATAGAAAATGTATATTCCAGATTGGGTGCTAATATCGATTTTGATGATGTTTCAGATAAGGTTGATATAATATATGAAAATATCACGGCATTAAATGATTGGACTCAAAAAATCGATAACGTTGATACTTCAATTGGCGATATCCAAACTAAAATATCTGCATTAAGCGAATTTATGGATGATTCAAAAAATATTTCAAAAACTTTGAATTCATTAAAAGAAATTTTTGATAATACTTTTTCAGCTAATACTGATTTTGAAGACCTATCAGATAAAATGGATATTGTTTATGAAAATATATCCGCTTTAAATCAATGGGCTACTCAAATTGATAAGATTAACGAAAAAACAGACAAAATTATTGACTCTGATAAACAAGAACTTTTAAATGATAAAGTAGACAAAATTAATGAAAAAGTTGATACTTTACACAAATCATTTTTCTCTGAAATGATTTCCTCTAAAATAGATATTGTATATGAAAATATATCTTTATTAAACGAATGGGTTAATAAAATAAACGAACTGTCAACAGAAAGTAAAAAACTTGATACCAAACTTTCTCAAATTAATAACAGTTTAAATTTAAAAATCAATGAAATAAGTGAAAAATTAACTTTAGCAAATGATGAGTTAAACGAAAAATTAACAAAAGCCAATGATGAAATAAATGAAAAATTAACTTTAGCTAACAATACACTAACTGATATTCCTGATTTAAAAGATAAACTGGAAGATTTATCATGGGAATTAAATACTTTAATGCATTCCACAAAAGAAGATACTGATTCTTATTTATACACTCTGCTTGATATAGAATCAGATTTCATAAAATTGAATAAAATTCTTGATGATAATAATAAAACTACTTTACAGGATATAACTTCAATAAAAGAAAAATTTGAAGAATTAAATGAAGATATTTCAAGTATAAGCGTAAGAACAAACAAATTAATATTATCCGCAGATGATGCAAATAAAGATTTTAAAATGTATCTTGATTCATTTAAAAATGTTATTCAAGAGCTGGAAATACAAAGAAAAGAATTTAATCCGGAATTAAAATTTAATCTGCTCGGAACAAGATTAACCGAGTTGGTTCAATTAATGCAAAAAAATCTGGAAGCTAATAAAAATATAAATAATGCTTTTATTTATTTAGCTGAATGGATTGACGCTACAGGTTCTGTATTGAATGCAATGTCTGAAAATATTGAACAAATACAAAAAGAAGCTAATCATGATGAAATAATTGAAACTGCCAAAAATAATGCAGAAACTATAACATCCGAAATTAAAGATGTAAAAGAAACTGTTGATAATGTTCA
>CANPWQ010000057.1 GCA_947584965.1 Candidatus Gastranaerophilales bacterium
CTGTATTACAAGAGCATAAGACAATATTTCTATTATCTGTTGGTGTGTAATGGGTAAATTTCTGCTTCCTATTATTGCAACCTTTTTTGCTGATTGCTGTATTGTTGCAAGTTCCATTGCCAATGCGTCTAAAGTATTTGAATCAGAATTTTCTACTTTATCCATATCATCAAGCGGTACCATAATTTGTTGTTCGTTTTTGTTTTCTTCTGACATATATTTCCTTATTTATTTATAATATTTTAATTTATAATATAATAATAATATCACATTTTTGAAAAAATAAAAGTGGATATATCTTATTTCTTTAATCCGTTTAGTACATAATTAACATCTCTCAGCTTTAAAAAGTCGTGCTTTTTTATTTCTTCTTCAGTTATTTCAGGTCCTCCGTTTTCAGTGTAAACTTTATACGCTTCTTCTATTGTATTTGTATAATGTGTATTTCTTTCTAATAAAAAAGAATATTTATCATTTATATTAATATTATAATATACACTTAAATATGGTATGGGATACATAGGAAATTTACTAAAATGTTCAGCCTGAAGGAAAAATCTGTCGTCACTCATTACTGTAGGAATTTTATTTTGATATAAATAATATAACATTATTCTTTCATTTAAATATCTGCTTTGCATATCTCTTTCATGTACATTTTTTACTTCTAAAGGATATTTAAAATTCATACATATATACGGATATTCTATAAAAATATAATTTGGTTTTATAAGAAATAAAATTAAAATTAATAAAGAAAATGTAACCGCAAATGCATTCTGTTTTTTTGAAACATAAAATATCTCAAACAGCACAGCTAAAAATAATACAATTTTAACCATCATTACTAAATCATAATGCACTATATAATGTACAGGCTCACCACAAAATAATAATGAACATTCAAATACAAAAATTCCAAATAATATAGATAATATAAATAATTGTGTTTGAATATAGTCATTTTCATTTCGTTTAAATTTCCATATTAAATAAAACAAAATAATAAATACTACAAAATAAACACCATAATCATTAATAATTATGTCCTTAAAATTGTGTAAATACCCATGAATATTACTATGTACATTAAGAATTGAATTATTTAATCCTAAAAGTGCGCCTTTGGCGTGTGCTGTTTCCAAAAAACCCGGATTTAAGAAATATAACAGCATTCCAATAGATAATGAAAAAAATGCCATAAGAAATTCTTTTAATTTGTTAACCCGCAGCTTTTTATGTAAGATAATTAAAAAGATTAAAGAAAAAAATGCTGAAATGTTTGTAAATTCTGTTGATTGCCCTGTTAAGAAAGCAAATAATACAATAATAAGTTTCTGTTTAAGCGGAGTATTTTCATTTTTACAAAGGATATCCAAAATATTGTAAAATAATATAAAGTAAAATATAAAAGGAAAAGTATATCCAAAAAATGCTGATAAAGAAGAATCCGGTGTTTTATAAATAAAATGTATCTGGTAGAAAATGTAAGTAATAAAAATTACAAATGGTAAAAGAATTTTTGATTTTGTTGAATAAGTAATGATTTTAGCAAAATAATAAAAACAAATTGTTAAAAGTATACCCTTAAAAATTGGAAAAACATAATTGTGAAAATCATAAGGATGTATATTGCAAGTAATTGGTAAATAACTACCTAACAATCTGGTAAGAAATGAACTAATAATTCTTCCATGATAAGGATGTATAATGATAAAATTATAATCAAGAGGAAAAAAACATTCAAAAAGATCATCATAAACATTAAGCAAGTAGAATTTATTAACATAATAAACACAACATATAATAATTAAAATAACAGCTATAAGTGGACATTTTTCACAAATACCCCCCCCCGGGACCTTTTTTATCATACATTATGTTTCCTTAAAATCTTGTGTTACTATTATAATATCAACTTAGGAAAAATCATGTCAAATATTTTAGAGGGATTAAACAGGGAGCAAAAGGAAGCAGTTTTGTGTGAGAATGGTACTGTTCTTGTACTTGCGGGAGCAGGCTGCGGGAAAACTAAAGTTTTAACTACAAGAATTGCTAATCTTGTAAATAACGGAGTTTCACCTTATGAAATTCTTGCGGTTACTTTTACAAATAAAGCTGCAAAAGAAATGGTGGAAAGACTTTCTCGCATGGTTGGTGAAGAAAAAGCAAAAAAAATGTGGATTGGTACTTTTCACTCGATTTCGGGCAGAATTTTAAGAACAGATATCTCTGAATATATAGATGAAAACGGAAAGTCCTACGGTAATAAATTTGTTATTTATGATGATACAGATTCTAATTCTATTTTAAAAACCGCTATTAAAAATTGTTCTTTGGATGAGAAAATATATCAGCCTAAATTATTAAAGACAATTATTTCCAACGCTAAAAACAAAATGCTTGACGCATATACATACGCAACTCGGGCAAGGGATTACAGAACCGAGCAGTATGCGCGTATATTTATGGAGTATCAAAAAATTCTTCAGGCAAATAATGCGCTCGATTTTGATGATATGCTGGTTTTAGCTGTTAAATTGCTCGAAAAATCTGACAGCGTTAGGGAAAAATATTTTAACAGGTTTAAGCATATTCTTGTTGATGAGTTTCAGGATACAAACCTTTGCCAATATAAGATGATTAACTCAATCTATACTAACAATCTCGATGAAGATTCTATTCCAAAAGAAAAAAGTCTTTGCGTTGTGGGTGATGTTGACCAATCAATATACAGTTGGCGCGGGGCAGATTACAGAATTATTTTAAATTTACAGCAGACATTTAAAAAGACTCATTTAATAAAACTTGAGCAAAATTACCGCTCGGCTGAAACTATTTTAGAGGCTGCAAATTCTGTTATTTGCAATAACAAGCAAAGAATAAGCAAAAATTTGTACTCTAATTTAGGCAAAGGTCATAAATTGAACCTGTACAAGGCTAATGATGAAGCGGATGAAGCACTTAACCTTGTTCGCGAGGTAAAAAGACTCTCATTGACCGAATCACTTGCCGATATGGCTGTATTATACAGAACAAACTCCCAATCACGTGCAATTGAAGAAGCCTGTATGGCAAATTCTGTTCCTTATAAAGTAGTGGGAGGGCTTAAATTTTATGACAGAAAAGAAATTAAGGATATTGTCGCATATTTAAAACTTATTTATAACCCGTCTGATTCAATGAGTATGCGCCGAATTATTAATGTTCCCAAGCGCTCTATTGGAACAGCTACCGTTGATAAACTTTTGCAAATTGCTGATGAAAATAATACTAAATTTATTGAGGTTTTAAAATCTGCTAATGAATATGATGATTTTTCTTCTTCAGTAAAAGTAAAACTTATTGCGTTCTATAATTTAATATCAGACTTTCAATCCGCATTTTATAAAATGGATTTACCCGAATTTATCGGTTACGTACTTGATAAATCAGGTTACATTCAAGATATTAAAGAAAATGAAGACGAAATTACTGCAGAGAGCAGAATTGATAACCTGCAGGAATTTTTAAGCGTAGCAAAAGAGTTTACTCCGCAGGATGAAACTGATATACTGGGCGAGTTTTTATCTCAGGTTTCTCTGGTTAGCGATATTGATACTTATGTTGATGATACTCAAGCATTAACATTAATGACTCTGCACAGCGCAAAAGGACTTGAGTTTGATACCGTATTTTTATCGGGACTTGAAGAAGGAATATTCCCGCATACAAGAGCTCTCGACTCTTTAACAGAAATGGAAGAAGAACGAAGATTAATGTATGTCGGTATTACAAGAGCTAAAAAAAATCTATATTTAAGCTATGCCAACAGGCGCAAAATGTGGGGGCAGGATAAATATTTCTCTCCAAGCAGATTTATTGCAGAGATACCGCCCGAGCTGATTGAATACAGTGAGTCCGAATATCAATCATATTCTCAGCCCTCTTATACCTTTAAAAAGGCTGTTGATACAATTAAATCAAACAGATATCTTGAGGAAAATCCTGACGGAAGTATTAAATCCGTTACTTCTTTCGGCAAAAATTTTGTTGCTCCGAATAAAAAGCAAATAACTCATAATACTTCTTTTGTTATCAGAAATAAAAAAAATGACGAAAAGCGCGAACAGCACAGACAACGGGAAGAAAATAATATTAAAAACCTGCTTGAAAATAATCCTATAAAAAAGAAACTAATTGAAATGCAAAAAAAAGAACAGCTTGAAAATGCAATAAAACAAAATACTTTGGAGTTTAAAGCGGGTGACAGAGTTTTTCATTCAAAGTTTGGTGTAGGTAAAGTTATTGAAATTAAAACAGTTGGTTCATCAGATATGATTATTGCAGATTTTGGTAATCAGGGGAAAAAGGCGCTGGATGCAGCTTTTGCTCAATTAAAAAAGTTTTAGGTGCAAATTATGATTAAGGTATTGGATTGCACACTACGAGACGGCGGATACGTTAACAATTGGGATTTTGGTAAAAATAGCATTGATAAAATAATTACTAATCTTACATTAGCTAAGGTTAATTTTATTGAATGCGGATTTTTAAAAAATGTTACTTATAATCCTGATTTTTCGCTATTTTCAGATATTAATCAACTTAATGACATTATTAATAACAAAAATTCAGAAACAAAATATACTTTAATGGTTAATTATGGCGAATGTCCGATAAATAATATTCAAAAGAATTCCAATAAAAACATAATACTTAGGATTTCTTTTAAAAAGAAACACTTAATTGATGCGATAAATTACGCTAAATCTCTAAAGGATAAAGGATATGAACTGTTTTTAAATCCAATGAATACCGATTTATATTCAATTGATGATTTAAAATATTTAGTTAACGAAGCAAATAAACTTAATCCTTTTGCACTTACTATTGTTGATACAATAGGCTGTATGTGTGAAAAAGACGCCGTAAATATATATGTAATCATTGACAGACATTTAAATCCCGATATTAAAATATGTTTTCACTCTCATAATAACTTGCAATTGTCCTTTCCAAATGCACTTGCTCTGATTAATTTATCAAAAGAACGCGATTTAATTATTGATTCAACTCTTTTTGCAATGGGGCGAGGCGCAGGTAATGTCAGAACCGAACAGATTATTAAATATTTGAATGATAACTGTAATTCTGATTTTGATTACATTCCTATTGTAAAACTGATTGACGACGTAATATATCCTATCTTCATAAAATCCCCGTGGGGATGTTCAACTCCTTATTATTTAGCCGCATTACACCATTGTCACCCAAACTATGCTAAATTTATTGCTGATAAAGGTAATATTAATACTGAAACTATTATAAAAATATTAAATTCTATTCCCCCTGAAAACAAGTATGAGTTCAATGCTGATATTATTAATGATTTATACAATAAATTTTTTATATATTAAGTTTTATTACAAAATAAATACTTTATATATAAAAAATATGCACATTTTTGAATAAAATTGTTTTTATATATATAAGAAAAGAAAAATTGGGGGAATATATGGCAAGAGTATTAATATCAATGCCCGAAGAATTTTTAAGCCGAATAGATGAAGTTGCTGAGGGGGAAAACAGAACAAGAAGCGAACTGATTAGAGAAGCACTCAGAACATACATTCACAAACAAAGAGTTAAAGAAAATGCACTCGCAATTAAAAACGCAAGCATTTTAGAATCATTGCTGGATTAGGCTGACTACGGACTTGGAAAAAGGGGAAAAGTAAAAAAGAAACCGTTTGGTTTCTTTTTTATTGTTTCTTAAACATAACTATTGTTTCAATATGAGGAGTATTTGGAAACATATCGGCAGGCTGAATATATACAGGAGTAAATCCGTATTGTTCAAATATATTCATATCTCTTGCAAGAGTTGAAACATTACAGCTAACATAAATAATATATTTTGATGTTAACTCGCAAAGCGCCTGCGCTGATTCCGTGCTGCAGCCTTTGCGAGGCGGATCTGTCAGCGAAATATCAAAATGAACCCCTTTTTTTAACATATTGTTAAATGCAATTGCAGCATCAGAATTAATTATTTCGATATTATTTATATTATTTAACTTTAAATTTTCAAAAGCGTCATCAGAAGCACTTTTTACTTCTTCAACAGAAACTATTTTTGACGCAATCGGACTTAACCATACTCCAAAACTCGAGACTCCCGAATACGCGTCTAAAATAACTGCATTTTTTACTTGATTTTCTACCAGCTCATATACCTTATTAAAAATTAACTCTGCGCAGTACGGATTTACTTGAAAGAAACTTCCCGCACTTATTTTATATTTTCTTCCGCCAAGTTCTTCAATTATATAAGCATTGCCCGTTAATGTAATTGTTTTTTCGCCTGTTATAACATTTGTTCTTTTGTTATTAAAATTTGCGCAAACTCCTTTTACCTGTTCATACTTATTTATTATGTTTTCAGCGAGTGTGTACATTGATTTTTCACTATTAACGGCATTTATAACAAAAGTAATCAGAATATTATTTAGATTTGACGACTGCCTTATTATTATATGGCGCAATAGTCCGGTGTGGTGTTTTTCATCGTAACCCGTTATATTTAATTTTTGCGCTTCCTCTTTTATAAACGCCGTTATTTCGTTGATTAAATCGGATTGCATGGGGCAGTATTTAATATTTATAAGTTCATGCGAGTTCTTTTTAAAATACCCCGTTAAAATTCTTTTTGATACTTTTGTTTGAGATACAGGCAATTGAACTTTACATCTGTATTCTTTTATTTTTGGTGAGGGAATTGTCTGCTCTACATTATAATCTTTTCCCGTTATATTTTTAATTGTTTCTTTAACAATATTTTGTTTTTCTTTAAGCTGTCTTTTATAGCCAATATGCTGCCAGCCGCAGCTTCCACATACATTGTGAAGAGGGCATATCGGGTTTATTCTGTATTCTGACGGCTCCATTATTTCATTTATTTTTGCAACGGCATAGTTTTTTGTTTTTTTTATTGTTTCTGCTTCAACTATATCCCCAGTGCAGCCGTTTTCAATAAATACGGTATATTCTCCGCTCCTCGCCAAAGAATTTCCGCCATATACCATTTTCTCTATTTTATATTTATTTATCATATTTCATTAATTCAGATTTTACTCTTATTATAACATCTTCCCAATCATTGACTTTTGTCTGTTTGAAAATTTTTACGCTTTCATACCAAGGAGTATTCTCCGTATCATCAAACCAGCGCCATTCCGAAATATAAGGCAGAAGCAAAAATATTTTTACTCCCATTGCACCCGCAAGATGCGCTATTGATGAATCAATTGTAATTAAAAGGTCTGTTTGCTTAAGTAATTTTGCACTATCATAAAAATCTTTTATATATTTTGATAAATTGGGAATATCCTCTTTTTTGTTTTTCTCTATTTGGTAGGAGTAAAATGCAAATTTATCTGATTCAAACAGCGGAGCTAAGTACTTATAATCCATACTTCTGTTTTTTAATACATTTTTACTTCCCTGATAAAATATTCCCACATTAATTTTGTCATTTTTAAATATCTCATTCTGATTGTTACTACTGCATTTAATATAACCACTTGAGTACGGAATATTGTTAAAATCCATATTAAGCGCATAAGATATATTCATAACCGGCATAACAATATCGTAATCGCTAATTGTTTTTTCTTTTGATATAACTTCAACATCAGGGTAATTTTCTTTTAAAAGCGAAACAAGTTCTTTATCGGTTCTTAATATAACCTTTTTTGCAATATTAGCCAAAAATGGAATGTATCTTGCAAACATTATTGTATCACCGTATCCGCAATCAGAGTATAGTAAAACTGTTTTATCTTTTAAATTAATACCTTTTTCCCAAAATTTATCTTTGTATTCTTTGTAAAAACTTGTATCTAAACTCCTATTTATATATAATTCCATACCTTTATTAAAATTTTTTTCTTTTAAATAAATCATTCCGAGCGAAATACGGCTTAAATAATTACTATCAGAATTTTTAATAACTTTATTAAAAAGTTTTTTAGCCTCTTCTGTCCTGTTTAAATACCTTAGAGCAACTGCTTTTGCATGCATAAGTTCAAAATTTTCCG
>CANPWQ010000058.1 GCA_947584965.1 Candidatus Gastranaerophilales bacterium
TACCTTCTGAAATAGGTAATATACTTGGCTTTGCCGCGATTGTTCTTTTGTCTTTCGTAATGTTTTCAATTATGGCTCATAAAAAACTTGAAGTATAAATATTAAATTCTCAATAGTAAAAGGTTACATGGTACGATTATTCAGGCCAGATAGTTTGATTATTTACTGCGTGAGTTGCGCATAAAAGAATTATGACAGACCTGAAATCGGGCAAAAAAAGTCCTGCGCATTGCAGGATAACAAAAAGAGAACAATATTATACCAAGTGCTCAAATCGGCATTCATGTTTCTTCATATTGAGGTTGGAAAAGCGAGAAAATCGGGTATAATATATACAGGAACTCTTTGGAACGGTAAATCTTGCGACCGCAGTCAGCAGACGACAGTGGGGAAGCCAAGTCCACATACGATAAGAGTTCTTTTTTAATATTTATTAAGATATTGTAAACAATAGAAAAAGGGTGTAAAATTCTTTTTGTGTATGAAAAAAGGAGTTTTTATGAATTTAAAAGGAACAAAAACTGAAAAAAACCTCATGGAGGCTTTTTCCGGAGAATCTCAGGCAAGGAATAAATATACCTATTACGCTTCCCAAGCCAAAAAGGACGGATATGTTCAGATAAGCAAGCTTTTTGAAGAAACGGCAAACAACGAAAAAGAGCATGCAAAAATCTGGCTCAAGCTTCTCAAGGGAGGAAAAATTCCTTCCACTATAGAAAACCTCAAAGATGCGGCAGAGGGCGAAAATTACGAGTGGGTTACCATGTACAAAAATTTTGCAAAAGAGGCAAGAGAAGAAGGCTTTGAAGAAATTGCAGTTTTGTTTGAAAACGTTGCAAAAATAGAGCGCGACCACGAAGAAAGATACAAAAAACTTTTAGAAAACATCAATAACGACACTGTATTTAAAAAAGATGAAGAAATTGTTTGGGAATGCGCAAATTGCGGTTTTTCATACAAAGGGCGCGAAGCGCTTGAGCTTTGTCCCGTCTGTGCTCATCCAAAAAGTTTTTTCTTCGAAAAGGCAAAAAACTTTTAGGGGATTAAACCAAATCTTTTGTTAAATTATCGCTGAAAGACCAAAGCTTCCCTGCTGTTCGGGGCCGGGTTGGTCTTTTGGGGTTCTTGACATACTCTTGCTTGCTTGTTAACATTTAGTTTAAAGCAAATAAAGGGGAAGTTCATGCTTGAAGATTTTATTAAAAAATTAAAACTCAGATATTCTTGGCTTTGGATATGGAACAAGCAAGAGAGAAGAAAATACAGAAAAGATTTTTATAATTTTACCCACTACGGAACAAGAGTTATATATAATATAGAAGACAGTAACGAAATTATTAAAGACCTGTTATCACGGGGGGGGGGCATTCTTGTCTAATTACAAGATTTGGTTCTACAGAGCTTTCTGCTCTTGAATATTGGATGGATAATCTCAAGACGGCAAACATTCATTTTCCTGAGCGTATTAAAAATAATATGAATACGCTTTCTGGCTTTTTCTCAAATGATGACTACAACATGTCTCGTTTTTGCAGCGAAATGGTTGAAATTCTTAAAAATATTGATGCAATAGCAGTTTGGAATTATAAAAACAAATGGGAACAAAACCTTTTAGAAAAATATGCTCCAAATGCAAAGCTTATTTCTCTTGGTTCTCTGGGTGATTATGTCGGAAAATTTGAAAGCCCGTGGACGCAATGTCTGAAAGGAAAAAAGGTGCTTGTAATTCACCCCTTTGAAAAAACAATCATACATCAATACCAAAAAAGAGAGAAACTTTTCAAAAATCCGCTCACTTTGCCTGAATTTGAACTTAAAACCTTAAAGGCCGTTCAGGGTCTTGGGGGCGGTTATGAAACCAAACAATATAAAACTTGGTTTGAGGCATTAAATTCAATGTATAAAAAAATTGATGAAATCGATTTTGACGTAGCACTCATAGGCGCCGGCGCATACGGGATGTTTCTTGCAAACTATGTAAAAGAATTAGGAAAACAGGCAATACATATAGGGGGCGCCACCCAGCTTTTATTTGGAATTAAAGGGGATAGGTGGCTTGTTGCCTACGGCGATGATTTTCATAAAGATTTTATAAATGACGAGTGGATATACCCTCTAAAGGAAGATACTCCAAACCAAGAGATGCTAAAAGATTTTACAAAAGGCGAAGGGGGAATTTGCGCATATTGGAAGGCGGATGAGACAAAACAGCCTTCTTGAAAATATCACTTAAGAAAAAATGAGCTTAAAATGATTGATACGAAAAAAGATTGCGCCAAATGCCGTGCGGTAAAAGACCACGGACGCACTTAAAGCCTGAAATTATGTTTTTCCCCGTGACCATAGCACAGGCAAAACTTACCATATCACCTTTTTGAAAATATGCTTTTTAAAACTTACCGCAATTTGACTATCGGATATCCGTATATAAACGGGTATTAGGCAGTTATTATTTTAAATTTATAATCATCTGCGGTTGAAATACTAGGCTATACTGATACAGATTCTCTTGAGAACTGTTTTCCCACACATGTATAATCAAAACCGCGTTCTATTAATCTATCCCCGTCATATTGATTTCTGCCGTCAAAGATAACGGGTTTTTTCATTAAAGACTTCATTCTGTCAAAATCAGGTCTTCTAAATTCATTCCATTCGGTTAACAGCAGCATTGCATCTGCATTTTCCAGAGCAGCATATGAAGATTTTGCATAAATAATATTGTCCCCAAAATAAAATTTTGCCACATCAAATGCTTTTGGGTCATAGGCTTGAATTTTCGCTCCTCTTGATAATAAGTCATTTATTATGGTAATTGCAGGTGCTTCTCTCATATCATTTGTTTTAGGTTTAAATGCCAATCCCCATACGGCAATGGTTTTACCTGTCAAATCATGACCCAGTTTATCTATGATTTTATTGATAAATATTTGTCTTTGTTTTTTATTTATATCGTCTGCTACTTTTAGCATTGTATAATCACAATCATTATCCATGGCAGTTTTAATTAAAGCCTTAACATCCTTTGGAAAACAACTGCCGCCATAACCCAATCCGGAGAATAAGAATTTAGAACCAATTCTTTTATCGGTACACATACCTATTCTTACCATTTCCGCATTAGCCCCGACTTTTTCACAAATATTTGCAATTTCATTTGCGTATGAAATTTTTACTGCCAAAAACGAATTTGCAGCATACTTGGTCATTTCTGCGGATTTTGTATCCATTATTATTACAGGATTACCTGTTCTTAGAAACGGAGCATATAATTCTTGCATAATTTCAGTAGCTTTTTGAGAATTTGAACCTATTACTACTCTGTCAGGCTTCAAAAAATCATCTACCGCGGCGCCTTGTTTTAAGAATTCAGGATTAGACACAACATCAAAATCTACATCAGTAATCGATTTGATTATTGAAGTAACCTTATCTGCCGTTCCGACGGGAACGGTTGATTTATCCACGATAACCGTATATTTTTCAATCGATTTGCCAATGGATTTTGCAACTTGTTCTACATATTTTAAATCAGCGGAGCCGTCTTCCCCCTGCGGAGTTCCGACAGCAATAAAGCAAACCAAAGATTTTGATACGGCATCTTTAATATCACTTGTAAATGACAGTCTGTTTTCTGATACATTTACTCTCATTAACTCCTCTAATCCGGGTTCATAGATTGGAATAATACCCTTTTCTAATTGTGCTAATTTATCTAAGTTATTGTCAACACAAATAACATCATTTCCTATTTCAGCAAGACATGTTCCAACTACTAAGCCTACATACCCTGTTCCTATAACGCATACTTTCATATACTTTATTACTCCTTACTGTACCTTTAATAAATTTTTTCATCTTTTTGAATTTTTTTTGCAAAATATTCGATAGTTTTATTTAAGCCATCTCTGATATCTACCTTTGGCTCCCAATCCAATTCTTTTTTAGCAAGAGAAATATCCGGTTTTCTCTGAGCGGGGTCATCCCCGGGCAATGGTTTATAAACTATTTTTGAATTAGAATTTGTCATTTCTATAATTAATTTTGCAAAATCTAAAATGGTTCTTTCGCTCGGATTACCCAAATTAACGGGTCCGATAAATCCTTGTTCATTGTTCATCATTCTAATCATTCCTTCAACTAAATCTAAAACATAACAGAATGAACGAGTTTGTGAGCCGTCTCCATAAATAGTGATATCTTCACCTTTTAGTGCTTGAACAATAAAATTAGAAACAACCCTGCCATCATTCGGATCCATATTAGGACCATATGTATTGAATATTCTTACAATTCTTGTATCCACATTATTTTGCCTGTGATAATCCATCATTAAAGTCTCGGCGCAGCGTTTGCCTTCATCGTAACAGCTTCTAATACCAATCGGATTAACATTTCCCCAATAAGATTCAACTTGCGGATGAACGTGAGGGTCTCCGTAAACTTCACTTGTTGAGGCTTGTAAAATGCGCGCCTTACAACGTTTTGCCAACCCAAGCATATTTATTGCACCCAACACGGACGTTTTTATGGTTTTAATTGGATTATATTGATAATGCGGAGGACTTGCAGGGCAAGCTAAATTGTATATTTGGTCTACTTCTGCAAAATATTCCTTCGTAATATCATGCCTGACAAGTTCAAACCCTTTTTGTCCAATCAAATGCCTTATGTTATCTTTAGAACCTGTAAAAAAATTATCTAAACAAATAACATTATTTCCTTCATTTAATAATCTTTCACACAAGTGGCTTCCAATGAACCCTGCTCCACCCGTAATTAAAATTGTTTTACTCATTTTTATCTCCATATTATGTTGTCAATTTGCTTTAATTTTTTATTTGATAAAATAATCCTGCCCTTCTCGTGCCGCACCATAACTAAAATATCGTTTATGTGGTTTTCTATCGCAAAATTTATTGCCTTTCCTAAATTATAAACGCTATTTTTAATATTGTACAGTTTATAGACACTTTGCCTGTCAGAAACGGGATAAATATATAAATTCCCTAAAACTTAAATCACTATTTGTATGGTATAATTATTTTCAAAAATATGGCAAATTTACCATTAATTGGGTTAGATTTAAGAATTTTAAGAACATTTCGCTTACTTCGAATTTTAAGAATGTTTAAATTGGCTCGATATTTTGAAGCCCGAAGGGGTTCTAAATGGCGCCTGGAGGGATTTGAATCCCCGACCTTTTGGTTCGTAGAAATTGTCCATATATTGACTGATTTTGATAAATTGTTACTATTATTGCATTTGACACGATTTTTGGATATTGGTAATAATTAGTAAAATTACGTAAAATTACACATCACTCCACAAATATTACACAAAGGATAATTATGAAATTTATTAAACACATTCAGTTTCGTTAGAAAAATGTGTAAAATATATTCAAAATTCGTTAGAAAATTGAGTAAAAATAGGGAATTAAAATGCAAAGAGATGCGATTTTGCAAATGAAAGAATGGAAAAATAGCAAAAAAAGAAAACCTTTAATAATTCAAGGTGCAAGACAGGTTGGAAAAACTTGGCTTATGAAAGAGTTTGGAAGACTTGAATATAAAAATGTTGCGTATGTTTCGTTTGACAGAAATAAAAGATTAAAAAATACATTTACTCAAACAGTTGAAACAGATATATTAATATCAGCACTGGAATTGTCCTCGGGTATAAAAATAGAACCTGATAATACTCTTATAATTTTAGACGAAATACAAGAATGCCCCGATGCCTTAACTACATTAAAATATTTTTGCGAAAATGCTTCCGAATATCATATTGTTGTTGCGGGCAGTCTGCTTGGAGTATCTTTACATAAAGATACAGGTTTTGCTGTTGGGAAAGTTGATTTTATGACACTTTATCCTCTGACATTTTTTGAATTTTTAAATGCTATAGGTGAGAGTCGATACAGAAAAATTCTTGAAGAAGAAAAATTTGAATTAATTAATTCTTTTGAAGATAAATTAATATATTTATTAAAACACTATTATTATATTGGCGGAATGCCAGAAGTTGTTCAAGATTATATCGACAATAAAAACTACAATAATATTAGAAAAATACAAGAAAATATTTTAATTTCCTATGATCAGGATTTTTCAAAACGTACTTCAGGTGCAATGGTGCAGAGGATTAAATATTTATGGCATTCAATATCTTTTCAACTCGCAAAAGAAAACAAAAAATTTATATATGGTGCGATAAAACTAGGGGCAAAGGCACGAGAATATGAAGAAGCTATAAATTGGCTAAGGGATAGCGGTTTGATATACAAAATCAATAGAATTTCAAAACCCGACTTGCCGATTAGAGCTTATGAAGATTTAAGCGCATTCAAATTATATATTCTTGATGTTGGTTTATTGGGAGCATTGTCAAATTTAAGTGCAAAAACAATTTTAGATGAAGATAAAATATTTACCGAATTCAAAGGTGCACTAACGGAACAATATGTATTACAACAGTTGAAAAACAAACAAAATAAATCAATTAATTATTGGACAAGTCGTTCTAATGTTGCAGAGATTGACTTTATACTACAAAAAGATAATGATGTTATTCCAATTGAAGTTAAATCAACAATAAATCTTAAGGCAAAAAGCCTTGCGCAATATCGAAAAGATTATAACCCCAAGTATGCAGTTAGAATTTCTTTAGCTTCTTATAAAGTTGATAATAATTTATATAATATACCTTTATATATGGCACAAATGCTTGAAAAATTATTGAGATGAATAAAAAATGCAGAACTTACACTCGTTTGCACAGTCAAAACCCTTGTTGTACAATAAAAATATAAATAATACAAAAAATACAAGGGTATTTTTATATAGCTGAAAGGCGAAAAGTCATGAAATATATTACAAAAGATTTAATTAAGGATGTTTTAAAGGATACGGAGCCGTTTTTAAATGAATACGAGTTTCAATTTGCTGTTGCCATGGCTTTAAAAGAAAAATATCCCGATTTGAAAGTTAAAATTGAACAAAATGTTTATTGTAGCTACAAAGATGATAAAAATTCGGCTTGTCGTTGCGATATTGTTTGCTATAAAGGAAATAAACCCGTTCTGTTGGCTGAATTAAAATATGTCGTAGTTTTTGATAATAACCAAGCAAGCAAAACTTCTTGTGCAGCAAGAAGTTCATTTATAAGCGATATAGCAAGGCTTAAAGAATTAAAAGAAGAATATTCTGATTCAGAAAAATATTGTATCTTCGCCTCTAATAAAACGGCGGTGTATAAGAATAATAGAAAAGTTGATAATGAACTGGGCATTTTCAACAAAACTTTTGCAATAGAAAAACTGTGGACTAAAGTTGAAAACGATGCATACAAACCTTCAATACGTTTTCTTATAGTAGAACTAAATGAATATGAAATACCTTCTCAATACTGTTATTAAGTTTATGAAAAAAACAAACATTGGTATTTTGAAATGATGGTGCATTAATTCAACTGTCCTATCTCTATTAAAAGAAATTAAAAAAGAACAATATAGTATCTATGTTTTTGCTAATCCCATAACTAAAACAAAATATTCCGATTTAAAAAGGGTATTTAGCAATGTTTGTAAAATTGCAGGTGTTGAAAATTTCAGATTTCACGATTTAAGACACACCGTAGCAACAAGAATGGTAGGTTCAGGTGTTCCCATAACTTTAGCTAAAGACATTTTAGGTCATAGTGATATTCATACAACAATGAGATATGCTCACGCAATAACGGAACAATCTTTAAATGCCGTTGAAACTTTATCTTGTTATGCTCAAAAGAATAAAAAAGTTATATCCCTAAAAGCTGTTTAGGCTTTTTTGTTTTTTTACACAAAATTACACAAAATAATTAAAATGAAATTGACTCTTTTTTAAAGAGTTATTTTATTCTTGACTGATTTTACAAACTGGTTCATTACACATGCAAAAAGACACTTAGTTTGATTATTTGGATCACATAGTTTGAGTATGGTGGGGCGGAAGGATTCGAACCGCACATATTCTATTTATTGCTACGACTGATTTTCAGCCTTTG
>CANPWQ010000059.1 GCA_947584965.1 Candidatus Gastranaerophilales bacterium
TGTGAGTAAAATTTTGAGAGTGGCATATTGAAAAGGTGAGCACTCGTACAGCGACGAGGAGGCGGTGGTAGAGTGCGACACTAGATTAAATAATATATAAACGAGGTTTGTGATGATAATAGATGACTTATTAAAAGAGGTAGTTAGTTATAAAGCAAGTGACTTGCATATATCGGCAGGATTACCGCCTGTTGTCAGGATAGACGGAAATTTATTAAGAACAAAATATGAACCGTTAACTCCACAAGGAGTAGAAAATTTACTGTTCCCAATGTTAAATAACGAACAGCGCAGAGTATTAGAACAAAATTGGGAACTCGATATGTCTTACGGTATAGAGGGTTTAGGACGTTTTAGGGTAAATATATATAAAAATAAAGGTACTTATGCTGCCGCATTCAGAACAATTACAAGTGTAATTCCGTCATTTGAAACATTGGGGTTGTCAGAAGTCGTAAGAAAAATAACAGAACGTCCCAGAGGTTTAATCCTTGTAACAGGACCAACAGGAAGCGGCAAATCAACGACTCTTGCCTCAATGATTGATTATATAAATGATACAAGAAGCGAGCATATATTAACAATAGAAGACCCTATCGAGTTTGTACATAAATCAAAAAAGAGTGTAGTTCATCAAAGAGAACTGGGGCAAGATACCCGTTCATTTGCAAATGCACTAAAATCGGCATTAAGAGAAGACCCCGATATTATACTTGTAGGTGAGATGAGAGATATAGAAACAATATCATTGGCACTTACGGCAGCAGAAACGGGACACTTGGTATTTGGAACACTGCATACATCTTCAGCCAGCCAAACGGTTGACCGTATAATAGACGTATTCCCTGAAGGTCAGCAGCAGCAAATAAGAGTCCAATTAGGCGGATGTTTAGAGGGGGTATTTGCTCAAACACTTCTGCCAAGACGTTGTCCTGACGGTACTAAAAAAGGCAGAATAATGGCTCAGGAAATTCTTATAAAAAACAACGCTGTATCTAATATGATACGTGAAGGAAAATCAGCGCAAATATATTCCGCAATACAAACAGGGGCGGGAATGGGCATGCAGACACTTGAAGCCGCACTTGCAGAACTTTATAAAAAAGGACTTATTACTGTGGAAGATGCTCTTGCTAAATCTCAAAGAGTTGATGAGTTAAAAAGATTAGCAGGAATAGCTGATAACGCTTCAAGCGATGGTGAAAAAGAATCTAAAAGTTATGTATTTCAATCTCAAAAATAATAAAATTAATTGATAACATAGAATATAAATGTAACGATTAAATCAGTCATAAGTAGGAAAACAGTTGCTTTTATAGCTGCTTGAGTTGTTGAAATACCGACTCCTTTAGCTCCACCTTTTGTTTTGTAGCCTTGTGTCGCGCAAACAAGCGGAATAACAATTCCGAATAAAAATCCTTTAAATATACTGATATAAATGTCGCGTGTATTTAACCACAGCCAAACCGATGACATGTAACGGTTTGGATGAAGTCCTATTGCAAAATACGAAACAATCATTCCTCCCAGTATCCCGAATAATTCTGCCAGTACAACAACCATAGGGATTGTAATCGCGCCTGCGATAATTCTTGGCGCAAAATAATAACCGACAGGGTCTACTTTTAATGTTTTGAGCGCGTCGACCTGTGAAGTTACTTTCATATTCGCGATTTCTGCACTTACGGCCGTTCCTGCTCTAGCACTTATAGCCAGTGCAGCAAACCCCGGAGCCAATTCTCTTACAAGTGCTATCGCTAAAAATCCGCCTACGTAGCTTTCGGCTCCCGTCATTAAAAATTGTTTCGAAACCTGCAATGCTATTACTACTGCGGCAATAAAAACTATGCTTAACGCTATCGGCAGAGAATCATAACTAATCATAGCGGCTCTTGCCATTACGGAATCACGTTTAACATTACCGCCAAGGATGTATTTTATCGTCTGTATTAAATTTTGGATACATAAACCTAAAAAACTTATCATTGTTACAATTCCTTATACACTCCTCGCAAAAAATGACGCTATTTCTTTAAGCGGAATATAGTGTGAAATCGGCCTGCCGTGCGGGCATGTGTAGGGATTTTTTGTTGTTCTTAATTTTTTAACGATTTCTTCCATTTGCCATAAAGTTAATTTTTCGCCTGCTTTTACTGACGCTTTGCATGAAGTTGTTATTAAAATGCGCTCTTCAAGGGTATCTAAATCATTATCGGGTGAGGTTCTAAGATTCTCCAATAATTCCGATAATATTTCTTTAGGTTTAATCTGTGATAATATTTGCGGTATTTTTTTAAAAATAATTTGGTTATCAGATATTTTTTCAATTTGATAACCGAATTTAGCAAGTTGAGGTTTTGCATTTTCAAGAATATCAATGTCTTGTGTATCGACATCCAGCACATCCGATATTATTAACAGCTGAGAGGCAATTTCATTTTCTTTTTTAAGTTTTTCATAAATATACCTTTCCTGTGCAATATGCTGGTCAATAATTTCAAGGTTATCGTCATTTTCCACTAAGATATATGTGTTATTATACTGACCTATAACATTAATTTGTTTAAGTTTTGAGGGGATTTCAAAATTTATTTCGATTTTTTGTTGTTCTGTTTTCTCAATCGGATTAACGGAGAATTGTGGTGATTTATCAACTTTTTTTTCAATTTTAAGCGGAAAAATATCAGTATTTTTAATCTCATCATTTTCTATTTTTCCAAAATCATTTTCAGGTTTTTTAAAAGTAATAACATTATCGGTAGTTTTTGATGGTTGAGGTGTATATTCAAAAACAGTATTGATATTTGAAAGAGCTGTATTAATAGCACTTTGAATGAAGTTAAAAATTTGATTTGGTTTTTTATATCGAATTTCGCGCTTAGTCGGGTGAGCATTTACATCAATGTCATTAGGATTTATATCAAGATTAATAATAACAAAAGGATAACGTCCGATAGGAAGCATATTTTTGTATGCGGTATCAATTGCTTTTAAAATAATGGGGCATTTGACGACTCTGTTATTAACAAAGGTGTAAATTGATTTTTTGCTTGAGCGGGTATAAGAGGGAACGGAAGTGTAGCCCGATAACTTAAAACCGCCAATGGGGTCTGATTTTTTTACTTCTTTTAATTCGTTTATAATTTCTGCATTAAAAATTTGAGAAATACGGGTTAACAAATCAGAATTTTGAGTTGTTGTAATAACATTAGCGGAGTTATTTTTAAGAATAAAAGCTATATTTGGGTGTGAAAGAGCAAATGATTGAACAAGCTCTTGAATGTATCCGAATTCTGTTTTAGCGTTTTTTAAGAACTTCAACCTTGCGGGTTGATTGAAAAACAGGTCATTAACTTCCATAATAGTACCTTGAGCGCAACCGATTTTAGAAGATTTAACAACCGAGTTTTCGGATTCAACTTTAGTTCCGTAGTCAAAATCTTTAGTTCTTGTCGTGCAGGTGACTTTTGCAATGGAAATTATACTCGCAAGTGCTTCACCTCTAAATCCTAATGTTTTAATATTAAATAATCCGTTTTCATCGGATAATTTACTTGTAGCATGCTTAGTGAAAGCAAGCTCAATGTCATCGGGATGAATGCCGGAGCCGTTATCAGCAATTCTAATATTCCTGCATTCATTAGAAATACTTATTTCAATTTTATCGGCACCCGCGTCAATAGAGTTTTCAACAAGTTCTTTAACAACGCTTGCTGGACGTTCGATAACCTCGCCTGCTGCTATTTGATTTATTAAGTTAACTGATAATTGTTTAATTCTTGCCATAATTATATTTTAATACATATAAAAATATAAATTGAATTTTAGAAAAAAATGTTACAAAAAATATTTTTCCAATATAATAAAAATATGCGGGCGTAATTCAGTGGTAGAATGTTTGCTTCCCAAGCAAAATGTCGCGAGTTCGAGCCTCGTCGCCCGCTTTGTTTAATAAAATTTTTACTCTCCTGTATTTGTATATCTATAAGTAAGAAAAAAGACCTGTTAATTAAATATATTAACAAATTTTTACAATAGGCCAAAACCATGTATTTATCAACCTTTCAGCTATATTTAAAATTGAAGAAAATAATATTTTTATTCGATATATCTTGAAAAATTATAAAAAAGAATTATACTGAAAATATAACAAACGACAATTAAATGACTATTAATAATAGATTTAGGGGATACGGTAAAAATATTTCAGTTAGTTTGCCGTGCGAAAATAAACAGAGAAAGGGAGATTATTATGGCAGTTTGGGATGAATCAGAACATCCAAGGGATGAAGAAGGAAAATTTACCTATAAAAACGGAGGTGAAGTAAGCAGGAATTCAAATCCGCTGCTTTTGGGCGGAGTTGAATATAATGTACTAAAAGAAAATAGGGAAGATATATTGTATAAAGATACTACATTGAAAGAGAAGCTATCAAATTATAGAAATAAGTTGCTGGATTTTTTAGGGGATAACTTAGAAAGAGAAGAAATATTATATTCAAATATATCAGAGTTAGAGAATAAAATATTAAATAACACAGTTGAAACAATACAAGCGACGAGAGAAAAACTTGCAAATTCCGTAAATAAATTAAGAAATAGTGATTTTAAATCCGAAAATGATTTTAAAACTTTTGTAAATAAGGCTCAAAAAAATTATGACGCAATGGGAGAATTTGGAAAAGAAACAAATAATATGTTTAAGATTAATATACAAAAAGGAGAAAACGGATTTGGCGAAGAAGCAATAAGCAGTGTATTAAGATATAAGAAATCATTGGAGCGAGAGACGGAAGAAATAGTAAAGATAGCTGAAAACAGAATAAATCAGGGAGTTAAACAAGAAGAAGAGAAAAAATTAAATAACCAAGATGACGAAATGAATGGAAATCAAACAATAAGCAATAAGCGTCCTGTTGAACCGCCTGTAACACAAATACAATCAAAAAATCAAGAAAATAACAGGTATAAAACAAAAGTAGACCCCTCAAAAATAGTAGCAGATTGGATAATGCCATGTGAGGGCAGAATATCAAGCCCATACGGCTGGAGAATTCATCCGATAACTAAGGAAAGGACTTTTCATAGTGGTATTGATATTAAAGTTCCTGTTGGTACACCTGTTAGAGCTATTGCGGATGGAAAAATTGTAAAAGCCACGGGTAATGTTACTGGTTATGGTAATGCTGTTTATATTAATCATGGAAATGTAAAAGGGAAAATAGTAGAAAGTGAATATGGTCATTTGAGTAAAATTATTGTTTATAAGAATCAAAATGTAAAAAAAGGAGAAATAATTGGATTATCAGGAGGAAAACCGGGAACTCCTGGAGCTGGTTCTTCTACTGGGGCGCATTTACATTTGACAATAAGGGAATATAGCTTAGATAGAAAAAAAAAGAAACATGAAGACCCTATAAAATATTTGGATTTTAATTAATTATTTGGATTATATATGTCATCTTCACTAAGTTTTATATAAGAAAAATTGTCAATTTCATTAATCTTATAAATAGAATATTCCCCTATTTCAATTAATTTTTTGTAATTTATATTATTTCTTTCAAAATAAGGATAAATAAAATCATTTAATGTTCCACTAAAATCAGTTGGAGGAATTTCCTTTTTAATATCTGTATACTTTTGAGTTATATTTAATAGTTTAGATATCATATTGAATTCGCAAACTTCTATTCCTCTTTGACAATCTTCTATAATAAATACTGATTCTTCTATATATTCGTTTTTTATATGATTTTTTATTTTGGAATATTCATTTTGAGCTTTTAAAAAATTTTTATCAACACATATTTTTGTTTTTGGAACTTCCTCATCAATTACTTTTTGGATTTCAACTTTATATTGCGCAGGAAGTTTATATTTATCATCTTTCTTGAAAAACAAAAAAGACAAGGTAAAAAGTAAAACAATAAGAAATAATATTATAAATTTTTTAATCATAAACACCTGTAAATTAATACATAAATAAAAACATAAATTATAATATTTGGCAATAAGCCAAAAAGTTATTAAAGTAAGAAAATAACAGGTATAAAACAAAAGTAGACCCCTCAAAAATAGTAGCAGATTGGATAATGCCATGTGAGGGAATAATCACAAATGGTTTTGGATATAGAAAACCACCAATTAAGGGTGCCAGTAAAGATCATGCTGGGATTGATATTGCAGTACCAATTGGAACTCCAGTTAAGGTTATCGCAGATGGAACTGTTGTTGCAGCTAGAAAAGGAATGAGGGGGTATGATATAGGAGTTTTTGTAGACCATGGTTTTATAAAAAATAAACATGTCGTAAGTGAATATGGTCATTTGAGTAAATATAATGTTAAATTGGAGACAAAGTAAAACAGGGGCAAATTATTGCAAAATCTGGGAATACCGGTATATCTACCAATCCTCATTTACATTTGACTATCAAAGAAAATGGAATTCCCATTGATCCAATTATATATTTAAAGGATTTTCATTGATAGTATTTTTCTTCTAATTTAATTTGTTTTGTTTCGGCATATTTTATAAATTCATTGATTTTTTTAATTTCAATATTATTAGCATTCAGATATGGAGTAATTACCTCTTGTAATGCTCCATATCCATCAGTTGCAGGTATCGTAGATTTTATATTTACGTATTTATCTGCTATATTAATTAGTTCCATATAAAATTTGAATAATACACTATTAATTCCATCTGAAATAAGATAAGAACGCTCATATGAATTTTTTTCATTTTCAATTTCAAGTATAATATTATTAATTTCTTTTTTAGAAATTGGTATTTGTTTTTTTAAAGTTTTATTTATTTCTTCACTAAATTTGATACTACAATTTTGTGGAATTGGTTTATATTCTGCAAAAACAGGTATGGTAATAAATAATATAGAAATTAGTATACTTAAAATTTTTTTCATAATATTATTATAGAATTTTGATAATTTTTAAACAATATCTTAAAATATATATATTTTTATGTAACTTAAATAGTAATAATATTATAGAACTAATTAAAATTAGGGAGATGTTATTGCTAAATCAGGTAATGAGGGACATTCTAACGGTCCTCATTTGCATTTAACAATTCGCCTTGGTCAATATCAGGGAAAATTTGACGACCCTGCAAAATTTATAAATGATTTGAGATATTAAATATAATTTTTTAATAAGTAAATAATATCAACCCCATAATTACAATTATTAGGTGGGTTAAAGGATTTTATTACTTCTTC
>CANPWQ010000060.1 GCA_947584965.1 Candidatus Gastranaerophilales bacterium
GTTTTAACTTCATCATCCGCAAAGAATATTGAAAAAATTGCGGGGGGGGGATTTATGCAGGAAATCCTGCAAAACTTGTCAAACAAAATATTAACTGGGATAAAGACGGTGCAGCATACGGATTTATAGAAAATGAAATTGAGGATAATCTTTTATGAACAGTTTTTATAGTAATGAAGAATTAAAACAGTTAGGTTTAAAATCTTTCGGAAAAAATGTTTTAATTTCAAAAAAATGCTCCATATATGGAGCTGATAAAATATCAATCGGAAACAATGTAAGAATAGACGATTTTTGCCTATTAACAGGCAAAATAGAAATCGGAGATTACGTTCATATTAGTGCATATTCAGCATTATTTGCAGGTGATGAAGGTATATACATTGAAGATTTTACAGGAATTTCAGCTCGCTGTACAATATGGGGAAAGAGTGATGATTATTCGGGAAGTTATATGTCCAATCCGACAGTCCCGTTAAAGTACAGAAGTGTAACCGATAAAAAGATAACATTAAAAAAACATGTTTTACTTGGAACAAATACAGTAATCATACCCGGGGCCGGTAAAGAAATTATATTAGATGAAGGTACTGCAACAGGAGCTATGAGTTTAATTAATAAGTCAACAAAGGCTTGGAGTATTTATTTGGGCATTCCTTCAAAAATAATTAAAAGCAGAAAAAGAAATATATTAGAAATTGAAAAGGAACTAAAAAGGATATAAATGGATAATACACATATTTTATCAGTCTGCGTAATAACTTATAATCAAGAAAAATATATCGAACAGGCACTTCAAAGTATTTTGAAACAAAAAACAAATTTTTCGTTTCAAATTATAATATCAGACGATTGTTCAACAGATAACACCGCACAAATTATTAAAAAATATGCACAGATGTATCCTGATAAAATAAACGCATTTTTTCAAGAAAAAAATTTAGGTTCAACTAAAAACTTTATATTTTGCTTGTCACAAGCAAAAACGAAATATGTAATTATAAATGAAGGTGATGATTATTTTATATCTGAAGATAAACTTCAAAAACAAGTTGATTTTCTTGAAACACACCCTGAATATTCAATATGCTTCCACAGAGGTAAAACAGTTTTTGAAGACTCAGCTGAAAGTGATTTACTCCAGCCTATAAAGAAATTAATTAGAAAAGGTACTACATTCAATCAATTATTAAAAATGAATTATATCAAAACAAATACAGCATTATACAGGTGGAGATTTATTGACAAAAATGTAAAAGACTATTTTCCTGACAACATTTTCCCCTGTGACTGGTATTTACACCTTTTACACGCAAAGGTAGGGAAAATTGCAATTTTAAAAGAAGCAATGAGCGTTTACAGAGTTCATAAAAACGGAATCTGGGCAGGAAAATCTCCCGATGAAATTACTTTAAGATTTGGAGAAAGATTATTAAATTTTTATTTTTCCGTTTGGACAAATATCACAGATGAAAGTGATGATTATTTCAAAAATATATTACTGCCATATTTTAAAGACACAATGGAAATATATTATAAAAACGGAAATTTTAAAGAACTTGAAAATATAAAAAAAACATATCCTGAAATATATGAAAAAGCCTACAATGTACCTGCGTACTCAGAAAGAAAAACCGCAAAACATCTTAAAAATACCTTAATAGCTTTAAAAGCAGTATCGGCAGTTTTATTTATCACATTAATACTTTTAATAATATTTATTATTTATTAAAAAATAAAGAGATAATTAACTTATCTCTTTATTTTATCTAATCCGGTGTAGCACTTTGCCGCCGACAGTCTTGAAATTCCTATTCGCACAAGCCCTGCAACCTCGTTTCAAAAACCTTTCGGTTTTTTCCTCTCGGTCGGCTTGCTGCTACCTCGGGTTCGCTTCGCTCCACCCTGCGGAATTTCGCTTCTTGAAATTCCTTTCGCTACATCATGCCGCCCATTCCGCCCATGCCTGACATATCGGGCATAGCAGGTGCTGCTTTCTTTTCAGGAATATCAACAACAGCAGCTTCCGTTGTTAATAACATACCTGCAACGGATACCGCATTTTGAAGTGCGCTTCTTGTAACTTTTGCAGGGTCTACAATACCCGATTTAATCATATCGGTATATTGGTTAGTCATTGCGTCATAGCCCTCGTTTACGGGAAGTTTCTTAACTGTTTCCACAACAACTTCACCTTTTACTCCTGCATTATCCGCAATTTGTTTTAACGGAATATATAATGAATCAAGTAAAATTCTAAAACCTACTTTTTCATCATCGGTTGTGTAGTTAACTGTATTAATTGATTTTTCAAGGTCTTGCATAACTCTGATTAAAGCTACGCCACCGCCGGGGACGATACCTTCTTCTTTTGCAGCTCTTGTTGCATTGAGTGCGTCTTCTATTCTGAGTTTTCTTTCTTTTAATTCAACTTCAGAAGCAGCACCAACTTCTATAACAGCAACACCACCAGATAATTTAGCAAGTCTTTCCTGTAATTTTTCTTTATCATATTCGCTGTCTGATGTTTCAATCTGACGTTTAATTAATTTAACTCTGTCCTCAATAGCTTTTTTGGTTTCGTCGCCTACAACAATAGTTGTATCATCTTTTGTAACGGTAACTCGTTTAGCTTGTCCCAGCATTTGAACTGTTACATTTTCAAGTTTAATGCCGAGTTCTTCGGTAAATAATTGACCGCCGGTTAAAATTGCAATATCTTCAAGCATTGCTTTTCTTCTGTCGCCAAAACCGGGAGCTTTTACAGCAACTGCTCTTAATACTTTTCTCATTGTATTAACAACTAATGTTGCAAGAGCTTCGCCTTCTACATCTTCGGCAATAATTAATAATGAACGACCGTCACGAGCTACCTGCTCTAATACAGGAACTAAGTCCGCAATTAAATTGATTTTTTTGTTTACACAAAGTACGTAAGCATCCTCAAGTACTGCTTCCATTCTTTCCGCGTCTGTAACAAAGTAAGGAGAAATGTAGCCTTTATCAAACTGCATACCTTCTACAACCTTTAAATTAGTACCTGTTGATTTTGATTCTTCAACCGTTATAACTCCGTCATGACCAACTTTTTCCATTGCTTCCGCAACAAGTTTACCGATTTCTTCGTTATTACCTGCGGATATTGTTGCAACTTGTGCTAATTTTTCTTTTGAATCAACAGACTGTGACATCTTCTTTATTGTTTCAAGTGCAATATTAACTGCTTTATCCATACCGCGTTTCATGCACATTGGGTTAGCACCTGCGGTTAAGTTTCTTACACCCTCTCTAACTATGGCTTGAGCTAAAACCGAAGCCGTTGTTGTTCCGTCGCCTGCTACATCATTTGTTTTTGATGATACTTCTTTTAATAATTGAGCTCCCGAATTTTCAAGCGGATCTTCAAGTTCTATTTCTTTTGCAATGGTTACACCGTCATTTACTATTTGAGGTGAACCGAATTTCTTTTCTAATATTACATTTCTTCCTTTTGGTCCTAATGTAACCTTTACAGCGTCAGCTACCGCATCTATACCTCTTAATAAGCCTTTGCGTGCTTCTTCATCAAATATTATTCTTTTTGCCATTGTATAATCTCCTATTTCTCAATAACGCCTAAAACATCACTTACAGACATTATTTTTAATGTTTCGTCAGCTACTTTTACGTCAGTACCTGCATATTTAGCGAAAAGTACAACTTCTCCAACCTTAACATCCATAGGTTCTCTGTCACCCTTTTCATTTACTTTGCCTGCACCTACCGCAATCACTTCACCCTTTTGTGATTTTTCTTTTGCACTGTCAGGAATAAATATTCCGCCTGATGTTTGTTCAGCATCTTCAATAACTTTGATAACAATTTTGTCACCTAATGGTCTTATTGTCATAATATCCTCCTTTTACTTTCCCATAATTAATTTATACAATTAATTTCCTGTTTTTCTTCAAATATTAATGAAAAATTAATTATTTGTTTTATTATAAAATTATCTATTAAAATCAAATAACAGGATTTTTAGGAATAATGCACAAAAATATTATACTTATTAAGGAAAAATTTAATTTATATTTTGAAAAAATTGATATACTCAATTTAGTTATTCTATTTATTATAATAGCAGGAATTATTTTAAGATTTATATTCCTTTTTCAAAATGAATCATTTTGGTATGACACTTGCGCATTAGGAGCAAATCTTCAAAAAGACTATTTGAAATTTTTTAAACCTTTAGAGTTCATTCAAGTCGCTCCACCGTTATTTATGATTTTATCCAAATTTATTTGTTCTATATTCTATCAAGGCATTGATATAGAACAAAAAGACTTTATTTTAAGACTTATTCCATTTTTCTCCGGCATTATCACCTTGCCTTTATTCACTTTATTAGTTAATAAAATGTTTAATAATAAAAATATAACGGCAGTATCTCTTTTTATGTTATCATTCAACCCTTGGCATATTTATTATTCATGTGAATTTAAACCTTATTCTTCGGATTGCTTAATTGCTGTTATTTTATTATTAATGTTTTTTTCTATAGATTTAAAAGAAATACCTATAAAAAGATTGGCTTTTATCTCATTATTTTTTGCAATATCCGTTTGGTTATCTAATTCTGCTATTTTTATATTAGTAAGCGGATTTTTAACTATATTCATTGATATTTTAAGATGTCCGAGAAATTTTGGAGTGGCAACTTTAAAAGGTGAGCACTTGTACGGCGACAATGAGCGGGAATTTCGGACGGAAGCAAGTCCGGTAAGCGAGGGTAAAGCGAGTGCAAGACGAAGTCGAGTGAGCAACTATCCCGAGCGAAAAGAAATTTCAAGACAGTCGGCGGCAAAGTGCGACATCAGGTTAGATAAAAATTATTTTGATTATAAAAAAATATTATTAATGATACTACCACTGCTTATAAGTATATTTTTTTTCTATTTCTTTTATTATAAACAAGTTTATTACCAACATTACACTAATATGTATCATCACTGGCGTTATATTGAACCGTCTTTTATGAATATACATAATTTTAAAAATATCCTTTATAATAAAATACATAATATTACAGGCTTTTATGGAGCAGCTGGCAATTTATTTTTCCTGGGATTAAATATAATTCTGCTATTGTTTTCAAGAAAATTAAAAGTTATCATTTTACTTTTACTGCCTGTTTTCCTTACAATAATATACAGTTTTTCAAATCTTTATCCGTTTGAAAAAAGACTTATTTTGTTTTTATTTCCAATTCTGTTTATTATTTATTCCCAAATTATTTCATTTTTAAAAGATTCAAAAAATGCGAAAATTGTTCTATCTGTTATATTATTATATTTAACAATACAATGTTTTCAAACAACACTAAATAAGGAATTTATTTATAACAAAAGTAATGTTCGCGAATTATATACAATATTAAAGAAAAACAATCCCGAACTAAAAAATGTTATAAGTATGGATGAATTATATTCATACTACAGCGGACAAAAGGCTGACTATTCCGATAGATATACATTCATAAAAGATTTCTCGACTTCATCAATGAAAAAGTATATAAATAATTTACCAAAAGGTGAATATTGGATTTTATTACCCGATTCACTACCTGAGTATAGAAATTCTTTTATCAATTATCTTAAAACGAATAAAACAATTGAACTTAAATCAATGTATGCGGATGATAATTATCAGCAAACATTCTTAGCTAATATAAAAATAAATAAAAATTAATCATTCATTATTATTAAAAAGCCATTCACAGCAAATATTAACAAACTTTTCCCTATCTTGAATAAATAAATCCTCCGCATGTGTGCAATTTTTAAAAAGCTCATATTTTTTTGCGCATTCTGCTTTCTTAAATAACATTTCCGTATGCCAGCTGTATACGGTAGGGTCTTTTTCTCCTGCCAAAAACAGCGTAGGACATTTTATTTTTTCTACTATATCTATCGGTTTTATTTTTTCACCGATTTTTACCGACGGTCGGATAGAAAACCACCTGTTTAATTCACATTTTTGCAAAGTCGGAAGCCATGCTTCTTTTCTCCACATTTCATTTTCTATTTTTTCAAAACAAGAAGGTGCGCTTACTGCAATTATTTTATTTATTTTGTCATTATCTGCCCCTGCTATTAAAGCAATGGCGGCTCCTAACGAAAATCCCATTAAATATATTTTTTTATATTTTTGCTGTGCAAATTCTATAACTGCATTAATGTCATTAACTTCTTTACTTGTAAAAGTGTAAAACCCGCTGCTTTTTCCATGCCCGCGAAAATCCATAACCAATACAGCGCTATACTTATAAAAGACCTCACTCATTGCTTTAAACGACTTACTGTCTTTTGTCATAAACCACCCGGGAGCAAGTATTATTACACAGTCCGTATTCTTTACATAATAATTTACTGCGATTTTAACTCCGTCTTTTGTAGTTAATTTGACTTCTTTCATTGACTTTTCCCGATTTATTATTAATCTTTTATCACAAATAACATAATTTTTCATTACGATTTGTTAACTATTTTTTATTAATTACTAAAGTTTTTTTTAATTATGCCGATATCAGATTTGTAAGCGAAAATAAGGAAATTAATTAATGCAAAATAAATATTATATTCCAAAAAGCAATATATCAGAGGGCGTAGAATTTTTTTTAAGAGGAGCAAAAAAAAGACGTTCAATGGCGTATGCAAGTGTCCGGGAAATAAACACGAATATTGGAGCTAACTTGAGACTTGTTTCGGTCAAATAGTTGCCAGAGAGTTTAAAACCGCCTTATTTGGCGGTTTTTCGGTTTCTATTATTTTCTTTTTTTTCACTGTCTTCTTGCTGCGGCTTATTTATTATTATTAATACTTCATCTTTATCCGCCATTTTTAAGTTATTTCTTACTATTGATTCTAATACCTTATCGGAATTAAAGTTTTCCGCTTCATAATGAAGCTGTTTATTTTTATTTAATTCTTCATTCCTTTTTTCTTTCAAATTTCTTATTTTTGCGCTGTAATTAATATTTTTTAAAATATTTTGAATATTGCTGAAAACAAGCTGAATTATACAAATTAAAAGCACTATGGTTAAAAGAGAATACTTAACCCTGCCTTTTTTCGTATTATGCTGTTTCGGTGATTGTTTAT
>CANPWQ010000061.1 GCA_947584965.1 Candidatus Gastranaerophilales bacterium
GGACTTAAATACTTAGAGTTCGGTCGCTTAGGTGAGGCAAGTGCAAAAGGCTTGTCGCCGTCTTTGCAAAAATTAGGATTTAAAGTAGGCAGATTAAAAACAGGTACGCCTGCAAGGGTAGACGGAAGAACAATTGATTTTAATAAAATGACAATTCAACCTGGTGATAAAAATCCGACGTTCTTTTCATTTTTACCCGATAGACCGATAAGAGAGCAGTATCCATGCTGGCTGACAAGAACTACGGAAAAAACTCATGAAATTATAAAAAACAATCTTGATAAATCTCCGCTTTATTCGGGGTTAATTCACGCAACAGGTCCAAGGTATTGCCCTTCTATTGAAGATAAAGTTGTAAGATTTGCGCATAATCCTTCTCATCATATATTTATTGAACCCGAGGGAAAAAGCACTTATGAAATGTATGTGCAGGGATTTTCAACCAGTCTGCCCGCAGAAGTTCAGCTTGATATGCTGCATTCGCTTCCGGGACTTGAAAATGTACATGTGATGAAGCCTGCTTATGCTGTTGAATACGATTACATGCCCGCAGTGCAATTAACCCATACTTTAATGACAAAATCCGTTAAAGGGTTATTTTGCGCAGGGCAGATTAACGGTACGTCAGGATATGAAGAAGCGGCAGCTCAAGGGCTTTTGGCAGGAATTAACGCAATAAAATACTTGCAGAATAAAGAAATGATAACTCTTTCTCGTGATTCTTCGTATTTAGGCACTCTTGTGGATGACCTTGTAACAAAAGATATAACTGAACCATACAGAATGCTTACTTCGCGTTCCGAATACAGGTTGCTTTTAAGGCAGGATAATGCAGATGAAAGACTAACGCCAATTGGTTATGAAGCAGGGTTAATATCAAATGAGCGTTATCAAATGTTTTTAAATAAACAAAAACTGATAAAAGATGAAATAAACAGACTCGAAAACGATAAAATTTCGGCTACTGACAAAGTAAACGAAGTACTTGCAAAATATAATCAGAATATAGATAGAGGAATGAAACTCTCTGAGCTTTTAAAAAGACCTGACATTACTTATGAGGTTTTAAAAGAAGCAGATGAAAAAACTTCAGCTTTAAACCTGCCGAGAGATGTTTATGAACAAGTCGAAGTAAAAATAAAGTATGCAGGTTATATTAAACGTCAGATTGAGCAGGTTAATATGTCTGATAAACTTGAAAAAATCAGAATACCATCAGATATTGATTACGGTCAAATAAAGCATATTTCAATAGAAACAAGAGATTTACTTACAAAAATCAGACCGGTAACTTTAGGTCAGGCTTCACGAATAGGCGGAGTAAAACCTGCTGATATTTCGGTTTTAATGGTTATGATAGAATCTCATCATTTAAAGACAAAATAAAAAAGAGGCATAATTTATTGCCTCTTTTTCATATAATTAATGAATTAATTATTCAACTTCAATTGCATTAACAGGGCAGCAATCAGCAGCTTCTTTAACACAATCTTCATTACCTGATACAGCACCTGCATTAACTACTGCTTTATCATCTACTGAAAAAACTGCGTCACATACTGATTCACAAGCGCCGCATGCTATACAACTGTCATTAACTGTTACTTTCATTATTTTCTCCTTTATTTAACTATTTATTGTTTATTAAACAACAAATTAATTATAGCATTAAATTTTTAAAATTAAAGATAATGTGTTTAAATCTTAACGGAAAGCATTTTTTCTATACATTCTCTTGCTTTTTCGCTTATAGATTTATCAATTGTAATTTCGTTTTCTTCCGTTTTAAGTACTCTATATACATCTTCAAGTGAGTTTTGTTTCATATTGGGGCATAAAATATTTTCGTTAATCAGTTTAAATGTTTTTCCCCAATTGTTATTTATGCTGTCGCGGTTTAATCTGTCAACAACACCCTTTTCCGTTGCGATTATATATTCTTTTTCATCCGATTTCTTTGCATATTCCATAATTTCTTTAGTTGAGCCGACAAAATCAACAAGTTCCAATACTGCATTATGGCATTCGGGGTGAGCTAAAATAGCTGCATTAGGATATTTTTTTCTTGCCGAAATGATATCTTCGGGGCGAATACGCAAATGAGTCGGGCAAAATCCGTTAAATGTAATTATTTCAATATTTTCAAGCTGTTTTTCTACCCATTTGCCGAGATATGTGTCAGGTACAAATAAAACTTTATCTTTATTTAAACTTCTTACCACTTCAACAGCGTTAGAGCTTGTAACGCAAATATCGCATTCCGCTTTTACCTCTGCAGTGGAATTTATATAACACACAACAGGAATATCGGGATATTTAGACTTAAATTCTCTTAAAGAATTAACATCAATCATATCAGCCATAAGACATCCCGAATTCATATTCGGAAGCAATACTTTTTTATCGGGTGATAAAAGTTTTGCGCTCTGCGCCATAAAATATACACCTGCAAAAACAATAATATCCGCGTTAGTTTTTGCCGCCATTCTGCTTAAATAAAGAGAATCTCCGACATAATCGGAAACTTCATCAATTTCAATATTCTGATAGCAATGGGTTAATATTATTGCATTTTTTTCTTTTTTTAATTGTTTTATTTCGTCAAGAATATTCATAGTCAGCCTTTTTGTATATTTAATTATAACGAGGTTGTAAAGTCAAGCGTTTTATTTGATATTCAGCCAATTTAATATTCTTGTTGAAATATAATCAAAAGAGTTAATTTCCTCTAGTCTTTCGGGTTTAATGTTTTTAGAATAAACAATTAAAGGCACCTGCTCGCGGGTATGATCAGTTCCTTTGACAGTAGGGTCACAGCCATGGTCTGCAGTTATAATTAATAAGTCATCATCTGTCATGGCATTTATAATCTTCGGCAGGTAGGTGTCTATTTCTTCAATAGCTTTTGCATAGCCTTTATAATCATTTCTGTGTCCGTAAAGCATATCGGTATCTACCAGATTGGTAAATATAAATTGTTTATCAAAAGAGTTTATATTATATCTTTTTGTTTTCATTTCATTAAGATTTAGTTCATTTTTTACGGCTTTAAGGGTAAGTTCAAGCCCTTCCGTATTTCCGCCCGTATGAATTGCGTGAGATATGCCCTTACCGACGAATATATCTTCAATTTTACCTATACCAAGGACTGCACCGTTATTTTTAAGAATAATATCGCAAGCAGAGTCTTTAAATGGCTCTATGGAATAATCTCTTCTTTTTGCGCCTATTCTGACAGGCTTTCCGTTTTCAAGGTGATAAGGGCGGGCTATGACCCTTGATACGTTATATTCATCAGTTAATATACTTCTTGCTATTTCGCAGTATTTATATAATGTTTCAAGCGGAATTACATCAACATCCGCTGCAATTTGAAATACGCTGTCCGCGCTTGTATAAATTATCGGGTATTTGGTTTTTTCATGCTCAATATGAAAATCTTCAATAACTTTAGTTCCTGAAGCGGGATAATTAGCTAGTACTCCCCCGCAATCGGTAAGTTTGATAAATTTTTCAATTAATTCTGAAGGGAAACCATTTGGATATACCTTAAAGGGTTTTTCCAAAATTAACCCCATCATTTCCCAATGCCCTGTTGTGGTGTCTTTTCCTTTTGATTTTTCTTTCATTATCCCGAATTGAGCAATAGGATTTGGATTTTTTTCTATCCCCATAATATCAGCAAGGTTTCCGAGTCCGAGTTTATAAAAATTGGGGCAGTTAAGTCCGTTTACTGATTTTGCAACATTACATAATGTATTACAGTCAGCACTGTCCAAATATTGTGCATGGTCAGGCATTGCACCTATCCCCATTGAATCTATTACAATTACTATTGCTCTTTTCATATATTTACTCCTAATGAGTTAATTATACTCTATATAACAAAAAAAGTTCTGTTTTCAGAACTTTTAATTAATCCCCAATCTCACTCCGATTAAATTCTTTTTAATTAATGTCTAACACTATATTCTTCACTCCCCTATATAGTTATGCCACCACTCCTTTCCCGTATGTTTTATTATTAATCCCCTCTGTGTTTTTATATTAAATCTTATATTTTTTACCTGCAAGGTAAAAAAAATTAATCAATTTTTACAATTGACCATGCCCCTACTCATTGTTTTACAAAATTAATTTTACATTCGTTAATAAATGTTTTTTTTACACTTTTGGTGTTTTTGCTCTTGACAATATCATGTTCAAGATTTGTAAGACTTTCATTAATTTACTAAAATTGTAGTAATTTTTAATTTGTTACGGGCATGAGTTCATGTATTTTTAATATAACAAAATAATTATTATATTAAGTTATGTAAAAAATTTATTTATAGTACTAAAGTTTTTCAAGATTTATTCCGATATAAACAAAAAAAAGGAGATTATAATGAGTATTGACAGAATTAGTAAAACGTTTATTAATTTTCAATCGGCGAATAAAAGAAAACCGGCAGATGCAACAACAATGGCATTAGGTGAAGAAGGCGGATGTAAAACTCCAAATACTCCGCAAGAAAAAAATGATGTTAAGCAGGAAACAAGCAAAGAACTCAAAGAAGACACAGTTAAAAAACAATTTAATCCACCTTATGTAGCAACAACAATGGCATTAGGTGAAGAAGGCGGCGAAAATTTTAATGAAAAAATATAAAATTAGTATCAATTATAAATTTAATACTTTGTCTTAATCTGTTATAATACTTTCTGTATATTAAAAGCAGGTAAAGTATGATATTCAGGTTTTTAACCTCGGGTGAGTCCCATGGAAAATGTTTAAATGCTATAATTGAGGGAGTCCCCGCGGGTGTTAACATAGATACCGATTTTATAAATTCAGAGCTGGCAAAACGTCAAAAAGGCTATGGCCGCGGCGGTAGAATGAATATTGAGAAAGACACGGCTGAAATATTATCGGGTGTTCGTTTCGGTTATTCTACGGGGGCGCCGATTGCTATTTCAATAAAAAATAACGATTGGGAAAATTGGAAAGTTCCTATGTCGGTTAATGTTGTTGAGCAAAGTGATGAAAATATTAAATCAATTAATGAAAAAACTATTAAAAATGTTCGTCCCGGACATGCGGATTATGCGGGGGCGCTAAAGTATAATCATGATGATATAAGAAATATATTAGAGCGCTCAAGTGCCAGAGAAACCGCAATGAGAGTTGCCGTCGGTGCTGTTGCTAAATTAATTTTAAAAGAGTTTAATATATCAGGTATTTCTTATGTTTCTCAAATAGGCAGTGTAATCGCAAATGAAATTAATAATCCGTTTGAATACTCGGATATTATAGAAAATTCAGAGTTAAGGTGTTTTGATAAAGCTGCCGAAGAAAAAATGAAAGCCGAAATTGATAAAGTAAAAAAAGAGGGCGACACACTGGGCGGACTTGTTAAAGTTGTATATAGAGGTTTGCCTGTTGGTTTAGGTTCTCATGTTCAGTGGGACAGGAAACTGGACGCTCAGCTTGCGCAAGCTGTTATGAGTATTCCTGCGGTTAAATCGGTTGAAATCGGTTTGGGAAAAAATTGCGCAAATACAAGCGGATTTAATACTCATGATGAAATATTTATTGATGAGAACGGTCATTATTACAGAAAAACCAATAATGCAGGCGGAATAGAGGGCGGTATGACAAACGGTGAAGATGTTGTTATTACTGCTTCCATGAAAGCAATACCTACAATGCTTAAACCGCTAAACTCCGTTGCTGTCGATAAAAAAGAAAGCGCAAAAGCTCATTTCGAGCGCTCGGATACTTGCGCGGTGAGCGCATGTGCTGTTGTGGCTGAAGCTATGTGCGCTGTTGTTCTTGCAAATGCCATGCTTGAAAAGTTTTCTCATGACAGTATTTTTGAAATGAAAAATAGTTATAATTTTTACATTAAAAGAATTTCCGAAAGGTAGTTTATGAATATATCTTTAATCGGCATGCCGGGGGCGGGAAAATCTACAATCGGAAAGTTATTGGCTGAAAAACTAATCGGATTTGATTATGTTGATACCGATGAAATTATAATTAAACTTGAAAAAACGAGTATAAATAAAATTTTTGAGCGTTTTGGTGAGGAATACTTTAGAAATCTTGAAACAAATGTTTTAAATGATTTATTAGACAGCTCTAATTTAATAATTTCAACGGGCGGTGGCATTATTCTTCGCGATGAAAATATTAATCTGCTTAAGAAAAAATCTTTTGTAATATATTTAAAATCTGATATAAATACATTATATGAGCGTGTAAAAAATAATAACGAGCGTCCGCTTTTAAATCTCAAAGAGGTTAAAATAAAGTTGAATAACTTATTGATTGAGCGTGAAAAAAGGTATAATCAAGCTCATTTGATAGTTGATACAACAGATAAAACCATAGATGATACAGTAAATGAAATTTTAACGGGAATAAATAATGGATAAACTTGATGTAAAAATAAGCGCGAAAAAAGAATATTCATATCCGATATACATTGGTGAAAATCTGTTAAATAGCATAGAGGAGTTTATTTTAAAACATACAAAGGCTAAAAAATCGCTGATAGTTACAAATGAAACTGTTTATTCTTTGTACGGAAAATTTTTAAATTTTAATAATTCGGAATTTATTGTTCTTGCTGACGGCGAAAT
>CANPWQ010000062.1 GCA_947584965.1 Candidatus Gastranaerophilales bacterium
CAAACACAATTAACTCCCACTATTTCAATTGAATTATATCATAAACAAAGAATTGATATTTTTATACTTTCAAGAATTGACTTTATTTTTTAATTATAAATTCGCATATATCGTTGTTACCTTTTTCCGAAACTTAGTGTTAATTTTTTTGCTAATTTTCAAAACGGTCTTTTCCGAAATAATCAAACTAAGCGTCAATATCAAATTACTCTTTCCAACTACACTTCGTTTTACGGGTTCTCATCCCCTCTTTTTAAAAATTAATACTTAATTATAAATCGGAGAGAGAGGGATTGTCTTGAGTCGTTCGCATTAAACGGCATTTCGAGCCGAATGCTCTTCGCATCCGTCTCTTCAGCCTCTGCTCACGACTCGCTCGAACCTACGGTAAAACTTCGTTTTACGGGTTCTCATCCCCTCTTTTTAAAAAATTAATACTTAATTATAAATCGGAGAGAGAGGGATTCGAACCCTCGGAGAAGTTACCCCCTCACAAATTTTCGAGATTTGCACCTTAAACCGCTCGGACATCTCTCCATATTTTCATTATACAAAAAAAATTATTTAATTGAATATTTACAAATTTTTTTTTGTAATATAATTATTCTATTGATATTCCCCTTTCGTCTAATGGTAGGACGCAACACTCTGGATGTTGCTATCGAGGTTCGAATCCTTGAGGGGGAGTTTTTTATAAGACTTATTATTATGAATTTTAAAATAACTAAATCTTTCATAATTTCTTTTATTTTAACTGTTTTAATAACAGTTGCTTCATTTCAACTTTGGTTTGTATTTAAACCCGTGCCTGTCAGTCTTGATATAAAAGGCAGCGGGAAATGTAAAATCAATATACAGCTTAATAAAAAAGATAATAACCAATTCATGAAAATTAAAATGTCCCAAAAAGATATTTCTTTTAATGATTTAACTCATGAAACTTTTTTTGTAAAAAAAATGATAAAACCAAAACGTTTTAGAATTTTAATTTCTAATTTAGAGCCGTTAAACACTTTTACATTAAGCAATATCACCTTAAATAATAATGTTCTTCTTAACGATTTCAGTAAATTTTCCATTGACGGAGCAAATTTCAAAATTATTAATGACTCCTTAGTAATTTCACCTCAAAAAGAAAGAATTGAAATACTTTATGATAAAACACTTAATATTACTGCTCCAATTCAATTTGAACCGGAATTACTTTTAATAATTTTTATTTTGTCGTTTGCTGTTTCTTTTACTTTAGTTAATTATTTGAAAAACATTAAAAAAAATGATAATTCTAAAATTGATATTATATTTTTAACAGTATTTTTTATTTTTCTTCTTATTCCCATGTCATATATAAATAATGAAGAAATATCATACGCTGAAAACAGGTCGCTTGCTAAATTTTATCCTATTTATACAAAACAGGAGGGTGTAAATTTTAACTTCGGCAAGCAATTTGATAATTGGTATAATGACAGATTTAATTTGAGAAGATTTTTTATTTCGGTATATGATACAAAAAATTTGTTTAATAAAAACTGGAAAACGAAAAAAGTAATCAAAGGTAAAGAAGATTGGTTATTTCTGGCAACAAGAGCTTCTATTGAAAGTTACACTAATGCTACGCCATTTTCAGAAGAAGAATTAATCAGAATTAATAAGTATTTGACCGGCATTGATGATTACTGCCGAAAAAGTGGGAAATTGTTTTATTTTGTTATTGTACCAGATAAACATAAAATATACCCCGAATATTACAGCGACTTAATCAGAAAAGTTAATGACGATTCAAAAAGCAAAGCTGAACAAATCGTTAATTATTTAAATAAAAATTCAAATATTAAAGTTATATACCTTAAAGATATCTTGGAAGCTAATAAAAATAAAGGTTATTTGTATGATAAACAAGATACTCACTGGAATTTGCTCGGAACTTATTACGGATATCTCGGAATTATGGATTTAATATCAAAAGATATTAAAGATATTTACATCTATAAACCTAAAGGCGAAACAAAATGGAAAGAACAGGGCGGGCTTAACGGTATGCTACCTGATATTTTAAAAAATAAAATTGAATTTTATTATGATGTTCCTGATGTTTCCGATAGAAAAGCAAAATGTGATGTAAAAATGGAAAATTGTATTAATAAATCACAAAAAAGAAATTTAATTGTTTATGGTGATTCTTTTACTGAAAATTTGGCTTATTACTTACCCGAATCATTTAATAAAACTCAATTTTTAAGGAAACAAGGCAAACTTTCACCTTTTGGAATGAATGAAGCGGATGTTGTTATTCTTGAAATAGTTGAAAGATTTTTACCGGCAGAGCTTGGAATTTATAAGGAGGAGGAATAAATGCTGTTTTCCTCTATGACATTTGTATTTTTATTTTTACCGATACTAATTCTTATTTATTTCATAAGTAAAAAAGAATTTCATAATATGATTTTGCTTATTGCAAGCATAATATTTTACGCTTGGGGTGAGCCTAAATATCTTGCAATAATGCTTTTAACAATATTGATTAATTATTTTGGCGCGATTGCAATTGAAGAATTTTCAAGTAAAAAGAAATTAATACTTACTCTAACCATAATTTTAAATTTATCATTTTTGATTTATTTTAAGTACTTTAATTTTCTTATTGAAATATTTAACGATATAACACACTTAAACACAAGCGCATTAAATATAATTATGCCTATCGGAATATCATTTTATACTTTTCAGGCTCTGTCATATTTAATAGATGTATACAGAAAAGAATGCAGTGCACAAAGAAATTTATATAAACTTGCACTTTATATCAGTTTGTTTCCGCAATTAATAGCAGGTCCTATTGTAAAATATCATGATATCGCGGAACAAATTGATTCAAGAGAAATAAATTTTGAAAAAGTAAACTTAGGGGTTAAAAGATTTATATGCGGACTGGCTAAAAAAATGCTGTTAGCCAACACTATGGGCGCAATAGCGGATAAAATATTTGTTCAAGCTCCCGATACATTTTCACACACGATTGCATGGATAGGCTCTATTGCATACAGTCTGCAGTTATATTTTGATTTTTCGGGATATTCGGATATGGCAATAGGACTGGGATTAATTTTCGGATTTAGATTTATGGAAAACTTTAATTATCCCTATATTTCAAAATCCTTAACCGAATTTTGGCGAAGATGGCATATTTCTTTATCAACCTGGTTTAAGCAGTATATTTATATTACTATCGGCGGAAATAAAGGCAGTAAAATTAAAACAATCAGAAATCTTGCAGTTGTATTCCTGTTAACTGGTATCTGGCACGGTGCAAATTGGACTTTCGTTTTATGGGGTATTTATAACGGGTTCTTTGTTATTATTGAAAAGATTATCAATATTAAAGAATTTGAACAAAAGTATACAAGCCGTATTGTCAGAGTTTTACAGCATATTTATTGCATTTTAATCTTTGTTGTCGGCTGGGTTCTGTTTAGAAGCGACAGTATTTCTTATGCTAAACGGTATTTGATGAATATGTTCGGATTTATGACACCCGACAGCACAAAATATATGTATGAATTTACATACTATGTTGATAACTGCGATATTATTATATTTATAATAGCTGTTTTATGTGCAGTTCCGATATTCAACAAAATGATTTATACGGAAAATAAATGCTTAAAAGCAGTTGTAAATGTATGGCTGCTGTTTATATTCTTCTTAAGTGCAGTTACCATTGCTTCTAATACATATAATCCTTTTATATACTTTAGATTTTAGTTTAAATTATCTTTAAAGAATTTTTCTATTTTATCAAAAGGAATAATATCTTTTTTATCGTATAAATCAGTATGAACAGCGTTGGGGATAATCATTAATTCTTTATTATCACCTTTTAATTTTTTATAAGTATCTTCGGAAAAATATCTGCTGTGAGCTTTTTCACCGTGTATCAAAAGAACGGCACTTTTTATTTCACCTGCAAATTCTAAAATCGGTTGATTAATAAATGACATACAACCCGTTACATTCCAGCCGTCGTTTGAATTTAACGAACGCTTATGATAGCCCCTTTTGGTTTTATAGTAATCATAATAATCTTTTACAAAAAACGGAGCATTATCCGGCAGCGGGTCAACAACACCGCCTCCGCGCTTATATGTTCCCGATTTATAATCGGCAATTCTTTGCTCATTTAAAGATTTTTTTAATTCATATCTGCCGTTTTCATCAGTCTTATCAAAGTAGCCGTATGCATTTACTCTTGACATATCATACATTGTGGAAGCAACGGTTGCTTTAATTCTGGTATCTAACGCAGCTGCATTTACAGCCAGTCCGCCCCAACCGCATATACCTATTATTCCGATTTTATTTGGGTCTACGTTAGGCTGAACCGATAAGAAGTCAACGGCTGCCATAAAATCTTCCGTATTAATATCGGGTGACGCCATATAACGAGGTTCTCCGCCTGATTCCCCCGTATATGAGGGATCAAATGCAATTGTCAAAAAACCTCTTTCTGCCATTTCCTGTGCATATAATCCCGACGATTGTTCTTTAACTGCGCCAAAAGGCCCTGATACTGCAATTGCAGGAAGTTTCCCTTCGTATTTTTTCGGTGTATACATATCAGCCGCAAGCGTTATTCCGTAGCGGTTATGGAATGTTACTTTTTTATGCTCGACTTTATCTGATTTTACGAATGTCTTATCCCAAGATTTTTCCAATTTTAAATCTTTTGCTTCTGTCATATTTTGAACTCCTATCATTAATAATACCAAAAAAAATAACAATAAAATTTTCTTAAACATTTTCCTCTGCCTCAATCTTTTTTATAACCCTTGCAGGATTTCCCGCAACAATTGTATTTTCTTCAACACTTTTTGTAACCACACTTCCCGCCCCTATTATAGCCCCGTCTTTAATTTCAACCCCCGGCAGAATTGTGCAGTCTGCGCCTATCCATACATTATTACCTATTTTAACTTTATTAGGCGTTAAATTTGCTCTTTTTTCGGGATTAAAATCATGATTTAATGTTGCAATTGTTGTATTATGTCCGATTAATACATTATCACCGATTTCAATTCCGCCTTGATCTTGAAACCTGCAGCAGGAATTTATAAAAACATTTTTCCCGATTTTTATATTTTTACCGCAATCCGTATAAAAAGGAGGAAACAGTCTAAAGGTTTCATCTGTTTCTCTTCCCGTTAATTTTGTCATTAATTCAATTATTTCTTCTTGGGTATGATATTTATTATTTAGTTCCGTGGTAATTTTTAGTGCTTCTTGACTTAGTTTATGAAACATATTAAAAAGCTCCGAACCTGCTTCTATATATGTTCCTTTTGCCATAAGCATCCTAAATTCATCAATATTTATAATAGATTTCGATATTTGCATATTAATATCCTCAAATGTTTTTATAAATAGAAATTTGATTCAAATTCTTGTCTGTCCAAAAACGGATACATATCTTCCAATGTGGGAGAAATCATAGTTCCGTCATCAAGTTTTCGGGCAGATAATTTAGGGGCAAACCCGTATTCTTTTTCAACCATTACTTCGCATAAAATAGCTCCATCAGTGTTTAAGACTTTTTCAATTTCCTCTTTCATAGATTTTGGATTGGCAATTCTATAAGTATTCAGTCCGAATGCTTTAGCAACTTGTACGAAATCAGGTACACTAACTCCGCTATCAACGCCCGAGCCGGTCATGTGTCCGTTAAAAAAGTTTCTTTGCGTTTGTCTGATTGAAGAATATCCGTTATTATTTATAACAAATATTTTTATCGGAAGTTTATTATAAACTATTGTTTGAAGTTCTTGAATATTCATCATCACAGACCCGTCACCTTCAAGACATATAACTCTGTCTGATTGATAACTTGCACCAATTGCGGCACAAAGTCCATAGCCCATTGATGCATTACCTGAATTACCAATATATCTTTGATTATTTTTAACGGGAGCATTTTGAAATGTACATACACACGCAGACCCGTTTGCCATAACTAAAGTATCATTTTCTTTTAAGCATTCAGCCAATATTCTTGTAAAATGATACGGCTCAATTACATCATCTTTTTGAATTTGTTCAATCTTTGCATACTTTTGTTTTAAATTTTGACAAAATTTTAACCACGCATCATCAAATTTTATACTGTTGTCAATTCCATTTATTAAAGCAGGGATAAATCCGGCCAAATCCGCATGAATTTTCAAATCTGCTTTAACAAGAGGTTTATCAAGTTCGGCTTTATCTATATCAACAACAATTTTAAAAGCATTTTTAGCAAAATTTTCCCAGTTATAACTAACCTGTCTGATATTATTTCTTGTACCCAAGCACAAAATCAAATCAGCATTTTGAAGTGCAAAATTACCTGCTCTTTGCCCGATTGTACCAATTCTGCCGACATAACAAGGGTTATTTTCGGAAATTATATCAAAACCGTTGAGCGTAGTAACAACAGGAATATTTAATTT
>CANPWQ010000063.1 GCA_947584965.1 Candidatus Gastranaerophilales bacterium
ATTGAAACTGCCAAAAATAATGCAGAAACTATAACATCCGAAATTAAAGATGTAAAAGAAACTGTTGATAATGTTCAAAATAATATTATAGAAAATATTAAATCCGAAACAGCAAGTACCAACGAAAATATAGCAAGAATTGAAAGTATATTAACCGAAAATATTAAATCTGATATGGTTGATTCAATGACAAGGCATAAACAGCTTGAAAAATTGATAGGTGAAAATCTTAAATCCGAAATCGGGGCGTCGGTTTCTAAAATTGAAAATCTTGAAAACGTTATAAACACTGTTAAAAATGAAGATATTTCTGAAGTAAAAAGCCTTTTAACAGGTGTAATGGTTCAATTAAACACTGCTTTAACTCCCGATATTGATTCATTAAATGAAAGAATAGACAAATTAACAGAAGAAAATAATAATAAATATACAGTACTTGAAGAAATGCTTCAAAAGAAAGTCAGTTTGCAAGCTAAACAAATCAGCTCATTGGAAACAAAAATAAATGACATGAGCGCTAAATTTGATAAATTAATAGAGGTAATGTCAGAAGATAAGAGTTACGAAATAAAAGATATATTAAATTACATAGCTGCGCAGACGGCTGCCGCAAATGAAACATTGCAAAATCAGCAAAATACTTCAGCTGTTGTTAATGAAGTAGCTCAAAAGTTATCAAGTTTTGATGCTAACTTAAACAAAATAGTTTCATATATTGAAGAAGAATAATATGAGCTATTTTGAGCGCGCAAAAAAGTTCAGAGCAAAAAAAAGACTGGGACAGAATTTTTTAATTGATGAGAGTGCTGTTTCAACTATTCTTGAAACCTCCGATATAACAAAGGAAGATATTGTAGTTGAAATTGGCGCGGGACTTGGGTTCGTAACAGAACAGCTTGTAAAATATGCTAAAAAGGTCTATGCCGTTGAACTTGATGAAGACATGGTAAATGAACTTTCAAAAATTAATGCGGATAATCTGGAAATTGTGCATAATGATATTTTAAAAACGGATTTATCGCAGTTTGGCGAAAATTTAAAAATTGTTGCAAATATTCCTTATTATATAACCTCCCCGATTTTAGCTCATTTGCTTGGTGAAGTTGATGATTTGGATAATAAAAATCGAAATTCTATAAAGCAAATAGTTTTAATGGTGCAATACGAAGTAGCGAAAAGACTTGTTGCCAATGAAAAATCCCCCTCAAAGAAATTCGGTTTATTATCAATACTGGCTCAATTTTGGGCGGATGTTGAATTTATAACCAAGGTTAATGCAAGGTCATTTTTTCCCGCGCCTAAAGTAAATTCAGCCATTGTTAAAATAAATGTTAATAAAGAACCAATGTTAAAATTGAATAACTACGGATTTTTCCGTAAAGTTGTTAAGGGCTGTTTTGCAACAAGGAGAAAAAACATAAAAAACTCGCTTGTTAATGCAGGATTTAGTAAAAATGCAGTGGAAAAAACTCTTAAAGAACTGTCGATAAGCGAAAATGCCCGCGGGGAAACCTTATCAATAAAACAAATGGGCGAATTAAGCGAAAAATTGAAAGAAAATCTATGAAAAAAATAAAAATAAAAACTCCCGCAAAAATTAACTTAACACTGGAAGTCCTAAATAAGCGCCCCGACGGGTTTCATAATATTCAATCAATTATGCAGACAGTTAACTTATACGACTACCTGACTTTTGAGCTTGAAGAAAAGTCGGGAATTATAATAAATCTAAGCGGTAATTCTGATGAAATTCCTTATGATGAAAGAAATTTAATATATAAATGCGCACTAAAATTTTTTGAAAAAGCAGGGATTAAGAATGCCCATTTAAATGTATTAGTTGAAAAAAATATTCCCGTTTCAGCGGGACTGGCAGGCGGAAGCACAAACGGAGCAGGTACATTTTATGCGCTGAATAAATTATATAATAATATGCTCAATCAAAATGAAGTAGAAGAACTTTGCGCACAAATGGGTTCTGATTTAAACTTTTGCCTGAATGGCGGGTGCATGCTTTGCACATCAAGAGGCGAAGTAACAGAGAATTTGCCGTTTTTTGAGCAAAATGTTTCTTTAATAAAACCTAAAAATCTTGGTATAAGTGCAAAAGAAGCCTATACAAAATTTTCATTGCTCGCGGATAAAACAAATCCGAATAATACATATAAATTAAAACAGCTTCTTGAACAGGGTAAATTTGATAAATCCTTGATTTATAACAATTTAGAAAAAGCGCTGTTTTGTGATTATAAAGAATTGCAGGAAATTAAAAACAAACTGCCGAACAGTTTAATGTCAGGGAGCGGTTCGACATTTTTTGTTTTAGAGTCAAGTATTAATGCGGATTTTGACAAAAACAATTACCAAATTTTTGAAAACTTAAAAACGGTTCCCGAAGGAGTTCTTACAGTATGATTTTGGATATATTAATAACAGTGTTGGATGCTTTTATACAGGTATTAGCTTCAGCACAATCGGAGCCTGAAAAATCAGCAAAGGAAAAGTAATGAAAGATATAATAATAACGGAAAATACAAATCCCGATACTGAAAGTATTGATACAGTGAGCAGTTTAGAAATAACGCGGATGATAAATAATGAAGATTTAAAAGTTGCGCAAAAAATAAAAGAGAATTTAACACCTATAGCGCAAGCAATAGATTTAATAAGCGAAAATTTTTTAAACGGCGGAAGATTGTTTTATTTCGGTGCGGGAACAAGCGGTCGTTTGGGCGTTTTAGACGCGTCAGAATGCCCGCCCACATTTAACACTCCGCATGAAACGGTGCAAGGAATAATAGCTGGAGGCGATAGGGCTTTAAGGTATGCAATTGAGGGAGCTGAAGACTCAATAGAACTTGCAAAAGAAGATTTTACAAAATGCGAGGTTACAAAAAACGATACCGTCTGCGCAATATCTGCAAGCGGAAACGCTAATTATGTAACAGAAATATTAAGGCTCGCTAAAGAAAATAACACAAAAACCATAGCACTAACATGCAATCCTAAAGCAAAAATGAGCAATTATGCAGATATAAATATCTGCATAGAAACGGGTGCTGAAGCCATAACAGGCTCAACCAGAATGAAAGCGGGAAGCGCGCAAAAAATGGTGTTAAATATGCTCACAACAGGCGCTATGGTTAAAATCGGCAAAACATACAAAAATTTTATGATAGATGTAAAACCGACTAACACCAAATTAAAAGATAGAGCCGTAAGAATAACGGCTCAAATTGCTGAAGCAGATTATGAAACGGCAAAAAATCTGCTTGAACAAAATAATTACAAAATAAAAGAAAGCATATTACAATTAAAATATAATATTGATTTTAATAAAGCGCAGGAACTTTTAAAGGCTGAAAACGGCATAATCAGGCGAGTGTTTGAAAAAAATAATTGAAGTGCTAATCTAAAGAAAAAGGGATAAGTTATGCCGAAAAGTATTTTGTTTATTATTGATGAATTAGAACTTAAATATTTTGAATTTAATGATTTAGTTACAAATTTTTGGTTTATTAAAGAATTTTTAAAGCGTAATTATACTGTTAATGTGGCAGTAAAGGGCAATTTATTCATACAACAGGCTCAAGCATACGTATTGGCGCGCAAAGCATATTTAAAAGATGAAAATATTTTTTATGAGAAAACTCAAAAAGAATACTTAGTAAATGATTTTGACGTAGTATTTTTCCGTCCCGATCCACCCGTTGATATAGAATATATAAATGCGTGTTATGTTTTTGATTATGTTGACCGCGAAAAAACATTGTTAATCAATGACCCTGCGGAAATAAAAAACTTTAACGAAAAACTGCATGTAAATAATTTCCCCGAATTTGCGCCCGAAAATATTGTAACGGCTTCACCAGAGTTAATTCTTGAATTTGCAGAAAGAAATCATGAGGCAATATTAAAGCCCTTGAACAGATGTTTCGGGAGCGGAGTTTATTATTTGAACAGCGAAGATAAAAACTTGCTTACGATAATAAATTCAATGACACAGGAGGGCAAGACTCCGGTTATGGTTCAAAAATACTTGCCCGAAGCAAAGTTAGGCGATAAAAGAGTGTTAATTATCGGCGAAAATGTAATGGAGGAGTGCATTCAAAAGCTGCCGGGAGAGCATAATTTTAAATTTTCCACTCACAGTGACAAGTTTTTCCAAGATACTCATTTAACTCAAAACGAAAAATTAATGGCGGAAAAAATAGCAAGTCAATTATCTGAAAGAGGATTATATTTAATAGGGCTTGATGTTATAAGTGAAAAAGTAATCGAAATAAATGTAACAAGTCCGTGTTATTTTATCAGAGAAATAAATCAGCACTACGGAATACATTTTGAAAATAAAATAATGGCTCATTTAGAAAAAATTATTGAAAAACATTTTGCGAAAGAAAGGTTATATGCTTTTAACCAATAATCAGTCTGAAACTATACTAACAAAAGAAGAACTGCTGCAGGTATTTTATTCGGGCTGTAAACCGCAAACATTTATTGGCGTTGAGTCAGAAAAACTGCTTGTATATAAAAAAAATAATCAAGCAGTTAAATATGAAGACGTTATAAAAATTTTAAACATGTTTGCAATAGAAAACAATTGGGAAAAAGTATATGACGGTTTAAGTTTAATAGCGCTCAGAGGACAAAACGGAACAATTACACTGGAGCCCGGCAGCCAAATTGAAATAAGCCTGAAACCTTTAAAAATGCTTGATGATATAGCTTTAAAATTAACGGATTTCTATACCAAACTGGAAACTTATGCCGATAAAATAGGTGCAAAAGTTTTAAATATTGGTATTCATCCTGTTTCAACGTACGAAGATATAAAAATAATACCCAAAAGAAGATATGAATATATGACAAAATATCTTCCGTCAAAAGGGTTAACACCATTTGTCATGATGAGAGAAACGGCAGGAATACAAGCCAATTTTGATTATAAAGACGAACAAGACGCAGCGCATAAACTGGCTTTGGCAATAAAAATGAGTCCGATTATCAGCGCATTATATTCAAATTCTCCCATGAGAGGCGGTAAATTAACCGAATATAAATCATTTAGAGCAAACTCATGGCTAAATGTCGATGAAGATAGATGTGGGTTCATAAGCAAAAAACTATTTGAAAAAGAACTCGATTTTACATTTAACGATTACGTTGAAACTCTTTTGGATGTACCGATGATATTCATTGAGCGCAATGGCAGCTACTATGAAGCAAATATCACCTTCAGAGAATTTATGACAAACGGATATAGCGGTTTAACGGCACAATTAAGTGATTGGTCAACTCATATCAGCTTATATTTTCCCGATGTCAGATTAAAAAGTTATATTGAAATCCGCAATCATGACGCACAAAATGCCTCGATGACGTACAGCGTACCTGCATTCTGGAAAGGGATAATCTATAACCCAAACGCAATGGAGGCAATAGAGGATATATTAAAAGATTATTCTTATGAAGATTTTGTTCAATTGCGAAATAACGCGCCTAAATACGGAATAAATGCAAGACTGAAAAATATTGAAATCATTGAATTAATAAAAGAATTTTTTAATATATCACGTGCTAGCCTGCAAGAGAACGGGATAAATGAAGAAAAATATCTTGACAGTGCTTTTGAATACATTGAAAATAAACGAACTCCCGCTGATGATATAATCAAAGACTTTCAATTATAAACGGTAATCCGTGCTATTTGTCTGTTACTTTTAATGATTTAAAACTCTAAAATAATGAAATGAAAATCAATTATTTTGAAGTTTTAAGAAATAATATAAAGAAATATAGAACATATAAAGGGTATACACAAGAAAAATTAAGTCTTGAATGTAATATTTCAGCAGACTATATTTCAGAAATCGAACGCGGAAAAAAATCCCCCAGTTTAAAAAGATTATTTATAATTGCAAATGCTTTAAATGTTCCTGTAAATAAATTTTTTGAAAATTAATGTTTTTTTTCATCTTTTGAAAATAAATTTATATCATAAGTTGCAGAAAATAAGTATGAAATAAAACTTGCTACAAAAATATTATAAATTATTCTCTCACCCTGCAGTTTATTGCACTATATTGTTTATTAAA
>CANPWQ010000064.1 GCA_947584965.1 Candidatus Gastranaerophilales bacterium
ATGTTAAAATTTAACCAAAAAGAATAATTTGGAGAGTAATATGCAGGATACAAAAGAGTCAACATCGTCAATTGATGTTATCAGACAGGGAAGATTGCACAAGGTGCAGGAATTAAGAGAAAAGGGAATAAATCCTTATCCGTATAAATTTGTTAAAACGGCAAGCGCAGAAGAATTGCAGGAAAAATATAAAGATTTACCTGCTGGGGAAGAAACAACCGATCGTTACAGCGTTGCAGGCAGAGTCATGGCTGTCAGGAATACAGGCATGTTTATTGATTTAATGGATGATACCGGCAAAATCCAAATTTTTTCACATAAGCAGAATATATCAGAAGAAAAAATAAAACTTATAAAAATGATAGATATCGGTGATATTGTAGGCTTTACGGGTGATATAAGAAGAACCCCGAGAGGCGAATTAAGTTTAAAAACGGTAGATTTTGAAATATTGACAAAATCTTTAAAACCGCTTCCGGAAAAGTTCCACGGGCTTACGGATGTAGAAACCCGCTACCGCCAAAGATATGTAGATATGATAATGAACAGTGAAGTTAAAGATACATTTAGAAAAAGAGGGTTAATAATCCAAAAAATAAGAGAATATTTAACTTCAAGAGGGTTTTTAGAGGTGGAAACACCAATGCTTCATTCACAAGCAGGCGGAGCAAACGCTAAACCGTTTGAAACGCATCATAATGCGCTTGATATCCCGATGTATATGAGAATAGCACCTGAGCTTCATTTAAAAAGACTTATGGTGGGCGGATTAAGCGAGAAAATTTTTGAAATAAACAGATGTTTTAGAAATGAGGGGATTGATTCACTGCATAACCCCGAATTTACTACTATAGAGCTTTATGAAGCATATTCAGATTATAACGATATGATGACGTTGACCGAAAATATGGTAGCTTATGTAGCGCAAGAAGTTTTAGGTACAACAAAAATCAAATACGGTGAAAATGAAATAGATTTAACTCCGCCGTGGGACAGAAAAACAATGATAGGCTCAATAAAAGAGGCAACAGGGGTTGATTTTGCAGACTACGCAACAGCAAAAGAAGCGGAAGAAGCTGCAAAAAAACTGGGTGTTGAGCTTGAAGAAAATATGAACTGGGGCAAAATTATTGAAGCGGTATTTGAAGATAAGGTTGAACCGTATATAATTCAGCCTGTTCATATCATGGATTACCCGAGAGAAATTTCGCCCTTAGCAAAAGTTCACAGAAATAATCCAAGATTAACAGAGCGTTTTGAGTCTAAAGTAAATGGCTGGGAGCTTGCAAATGCGTTTTCCGAATTAACAGACCCCGTAGATCAGCGTGACAGATTTGAAGCGCAGGCATTGGCAAAGGCGCAAGGTGATGAAGAAGCATGCGATATTGATGAAGATTTTATTAACGCATTGGAATACGGCATGCCCCCAACAGGAGGTATGGGTATGGGAATAGACAGGCTTGTAATGCTGCTCACTAATTCTTCTACAATTCGTGACGTTATTGCCTTTCCGACAATGAAAAATAAATAATAACCCTATGAAATATAACAGGATTGAAACATAGCTATTGACAGTTTAAAAAAAATGGATATAATAAGGTTGTTATAGATAATGGAAAGGGGTTTATACCATGAATAAAGAAGAATTAGTACAAGAAGTATCAAAAAAAGCAAATGTTACTCAAAAAGATGCAGCTGAAATTTTAAACAGCTTAATGTCAACTATTGAAAAAACAGTTGCTAAAGGAAAGAAAGTTACATTAGTTGGTTTTGGTACTTGGGAAGCTAGAAAAAGAGCTGCAAGAACAGGTCGTAACCCTCAAACCGGCGCTAAAATTAAAATCCCGGCTAAAACAGCTCCTGTATTTACAGCAGGTAAAAAATTCAAGGAAATTGTTGACGGTAAAGTTTTAGCTAAGAAATAGTTTAAAATTTCAAGATAAAAACGGGATAATTTTTTATCCCGTTTTTTTTTGTTTATAATTTAATTATGACAAAATCAATTTTCCAAATTTTAGAATTAGATAAGGTTTTTGAGTATTTAAGTGCTTTTGCAATAAGCTCGCTTGGTGCTCAAAGGTGCAGAAATGCGCAAATTTACGAAGATGTAAATACAATAAAAAAAGAACTTTTAATTACTTCGCAGGCAAGAGATATAGTAAATAAAGCAATAAATGTACCTATTGACAATATTTATGATATAGAAAAAAGTTTGGAAGATGCGCAAAAACACATTCGGCTTGGTGAAGAAGAAATTGTTAATACGGCGCGAACGCTTCGCACTTCAAGATTAATGAAAAATTTTACGGAAACTTATTCAAAAGATTATCCTGAACTTTGTGAATTAAGCGTTAATCTTTTTACTGATAAAGAGCTTGAAGATAGAATATTTAATACTTTTACCCCGTCTTTAACCGTGAAAGAAGATGCAACGGCGGAGCTTAAAAGATTATATCAAACTTTGCGCGACACGAATGCCAATGTTAAAACATGCGTTTCTTCATTGCTTCAAAACAGTGATTTTACATCTAATCTGCAAGACAGTGTTTATACTCAGCGTGACGGAAGAACGGTCTTTCAAGTAAAAGCGGAATGCAAAAATAAGGTATCAGGCATTGTTCATGACGTATCTGCAAGCAATCAAACCTTTTTTATTGAGCCTGAAATATTAGTAGGATTAAATAATAAAATCCGCGAAACGGAGGCTCAAATTCATATAGAAATTGAAAAAATCTTAAAGACTCTTTCAAATCAAATAGGTGAACACTCTCAAGAGATAAAACAATCTAATTTAATTTTAACCGAGTTTGATTTTATATTTGCGAAAGCTAAATATTCCGCGACGTTTGACGGGGTTTCGGCTCAAATAACGGATGAGAAAATTTTAAACTTAAAAATGATGAAAAATCCTGTTTTAATTAAGTCGAAAACCGATATTGTGGAAAATGATTTTTATATGACATCTGACAAAAACTGTATGATAATAACAGGTTCAAACACTGGCGGAAAAACGGTTGTGTTAAAAACAGCAGGCTTATTGACGTTGATGACAAAAGCAGGATTGCATATTCCTTGCTATGAAGCGCAAATTTACCCGTTTAAAAAAATATATGCGGATATCGGCGATGAACAAAGCATTTTGCAAAATCTTTCAACATTCTCGGCTCACATGACAAATATTGTGAATATAATAAATCATTCGGACAGCGAAAGTTTAATTTTGCTTGATGAACTTTGCGCCGGAACCGACCCAAAAGAGGGCGCCTCTTTAGCGCAGGCTGTTTTGGAGTATCTGCAAAAGAAAAATGCTTTTACAATAGCAACAACGCACTACGGAGAATTAAAATCGCTTGCATATTTAAAATCGGGCTTTGTTAATGCGTCTGTCGAGTTTAATATAAACACTCTCCAACCCACATATAAACTTTTAATAGGGATACCCGGGGCAAGTAATGCAATTTCCGTTGCAAAAAATCTCGGTTTGAAAGATGACATAGTTACAAATGCGAGAGAAAATTATTTTACCGAAAAAGATAATACGGCAAAGGTTTTAGAGGAACTGCAAAAAACACAGCAGGAATTATCGGACTCCAAACGGGTAATTGAGGAAAAAGAAGAAAATGTAAAACGCTTGGAACAAAGCCTTAACGATAAATTAAACGAAATTAAAAAAGAAAAGAAAAAGAATATTCATATTTATAAGAAAAAATATGAAACCTCGCTTGATGAAGCTCGAGATGAAATAAAGGATATCTTAAAGCAAATGCGTGAAGAAAAATCCGAAAAGATTGCGCGCAGGAGTTTTCACCGCTTAGCCGGAATAGAAACGGCAATGCGCTCTAATTTTCGCGCGGATGAGGACGAAATCGCGGAAAAATATACTCCTATTGATTGGGAAAATATAAAAATCGGCGATAGCGTAATGATTACGGACTTAAATCAAGAAGTGATACTGCTTTCCATGCCCGATAAGAATAAAAATGTTCAAATTCAAATGGGGCAGTTAAAAACGAAAGTGAAACAAAATAAACTGGCTGTGCTGAATAAAAACCTGATAAAGCGCGAAGCAAAAGCAAAAGGAGTTTATAAAAAGGATTTTTCATTGGAACGCAGGTCAATTTCGCAGACTCTGGATTTACGCGGGTACAGGTGCGAGGAGGCGCTTGACGAAATTGAAGCGTACCTTGATAAGGCAAGTTTGGTAAATTTATCGCCTGTTTATATAATCCACGGGCATGGTACGGGCGCATTAAAGCAGGTAATAAGGGAATATTTAATGCATTCGCCTTATGTAGCAAAATTCCGACCGGGAGAAAATGCCGAGGGCGGTGACGGTGTAAGCGTTGTAGATATCAAATAAAATTTATTGTTCTAAATTAACAAAAATTTACATTATCGCAAATGTGCGCAGTTGTTATATTACATTATAATGTAATATAACAACTTGTTTTATTTAACTTGCAAGGTTTAAAAGTAATCAATATAATGTAATTACAATATCGTGTAAGTTAAAGAAAGGAATAAAAAATGACTACATGGAATGAAGCGGAACATCCGCGCGATGATGAGGGGAAATTTACTTATAAAAACGGAGGAGAAACACAAGGAGAAAGCTATGAAGACAAAATGCAGCGCAGAGCAGATATATTATTTCCGACAATGAAAGATAAAAAAGACATAGGATATGTAACAGGCGGTGCTGCAAGTATAGTTGATGATGAAATATCAGGGGTAAAAAAAGGTGAACCGATGACGGTTGAAAAGGCTATTGAAGGTGTTAATCCTAATTATGATATTTTCGGTAATCCTACATATAAAACAAACTGTCAGGCAGGTGTAGCAATTTTTGAAGCAAGATTAAGAGGATATGATATAGAAGTAAATGTTCCTTACGGAGGAGATTTAAAAGATAAACTTGAAAAAAGACCCAATATGGCATTTATTGACCCTGCGACAGGAAAAACACCGGAGTTTACAAAAATAAAAGCAAAAAATGAATTTGATTGTATTAATTACCTTGAAAATACTGTTCAGAAAGGTGAGAGATATCTTTTTGCATTTACCTGGAAAAAAAGAGGATATGATAAATACTTCACAGGACATATTATAACAGTCACAAAAGACTCAAATAATAATTTGATATTTTATGATCCGCAAAATAAACATATATATGAGAATGCAGAACTTTTAGGAAAAATTAAATATCAATTTGAATGGTGGGAAGAACCGGAGCTGCCTAAAATACTTAGAGTTGATGACAAAGAATTTAACAAAGAAATATTTAATCAAATATCTAAACCGGCAAGTAAAAGTAACTAAAATTCATAAATAGCTTTTTTAAATTTATTTTTTTCATACCACCTAGCAAAGCGCAGTTTCTTTTGATTATCATAAATATAATGTGCTTTACCTTTTTTATCACAAACATATAATCCACCATTGTTTTTAAAAATTTTATGACTCCAATAGTAACTTTTAATCACTCCAAAACAGTTATTTTTATTGGCAAACTTTGTAACATAACCCGGGATATCAGGACCGTCTATGCGGTCTAAAACATAATATTTATATGCTTCATCTGCGCTCATTACAGGGATTTCAGCAAATGCAGAATTTGCACTAAATAATGTGCAATTCATTAAAACAACTAATGATAAAATAATAAAAAAGTTTTTCATAT
>CANPWQ010000065.1 GCA_947584965.1 Candidatus Gastranaerophilales bacterium
TGGCTTTCGGGGATTTAAAGAATTCTGAAAACATGTGCAATAGCTTACTCATAGCCATATTATAAATCGAAATTTTTATTTTTGCAACTGTTTATGTTTTAAGTATGCATTATAGTATGCCCTTGCGTCCTCGCAAAGTATTGGTGATTTTTTTAAAAAACCTCTGTCATTAGTCGAACATAAGGAGCAATAATAGCAAAACTTACAGTAATCATATTGAAAACATTCACTTAAATTATTACTGTTAAATACTTTTAAAAATTTTTCTACGGTTGTTTTTTTTAATTCCGTTAGTGACGAAAACGAGTAATTACCCAATACATAGTTAAAGCCGACACAAGGTGTTATATCTAAATTTGGTCTGACACTCAGCATATCGCTTCCAGCCCTGCATAATCTGCCATCGCTTTGGCAAAATATGTTTCGCGACAGTATATATTCAAAATTTTCAATATAATATTCTTCAATTAAATTTTTACTTAATTTTGAACAAAGATTTTTGTTGTTTTTATTATTAATAAATTGGACTCCCACACTGAATTTAGCACCGATATCTTTTGCAAATTCATAAACATCCTTATTTCCACCATAATTATATGATAACTGTGGACTAGCTATTTTTACATTAACTTTGTTTTCACGCAGTCTCATTATAACGCTCATGGTTTTATAATGAGATCCCTTAACCTGCGTAATATTATCATGAATATCTGCATTCATTGAATATAAAGAGATTTTAACTAACGACGGATAAAGGTTGATTAATTGATTAAATAATTTATCATCATCAAAAAGTTTTTGACCGTTTGTTAAAACGGAAAGCTCCAGATTATTTTTTCTTATGTATTTTGCTATTTTAAAAAAATCTTTATTAATAGTGCACTCACCGCCGGTTAAAGCAACTTCACTAATTCCTAATGTTTTGGCTTCATCTATTATTTTTTTAGCCTGTTCAAATGAAATATAATTATTATTCATATTTTTAGGATTAAAACAATGTTTGCATTTAAGATTACAATTATAGTTTAACTCCAGATAAATAATATCTATTAGTTTATATTGCAATATAAACTTTTTTCGTAAATCCATAAAATATCTAAAATTTATACTGTCATAACTTATAGAATTTTTCAAAAACTCTGTTTTTTCAGCTGCAATTGTGCACTCAGTTCGAATAATATTATTGTTTTGTAGTTCAGCAATAAAACTCTTTAAAATATTCTTTAAATTTAATTCTTCAGCATAATTTAAAACTTCTTCAAAAGAAGAGTGATAAATTATAAAATGCCAGAGTTTTGAAATCTTCCCTTTTATTACAAAGCAATTTCGGTTTTTAATATCATTTATAAAACTTACAGACTCTGCTTTTGTTTTAAGCTGATATGTTTTGCTACTAATCCAAGGAGAAATTGTTATTTTCATTTAATTACTTTCCGGGACATGTAGGCATTCCAAAACCATAAGCACCGCCGGCTTCTATTTGGCAAAACTGACAGTTTGTATAATTACAACTACGAGTACTACGACCAGGACCAACACTAATAACATCGGTAAAATCAATAATATCTGAATAAAGTTCATTAATTTCATCTATACTTAAATTCTTTAAATCATCATCATTATTATCATTTGGCATTTTATTCTCCTTTCAATTTTAACATATTGCCAAGTTGTAACTGAAGTTCATTGTGGCGTTCAGGGAAGAAAATAAACCCCGAATGCGGAGTAAAGGTCATCTCCGCAATATATAATTTGTTTTGATATATCATCCAGTCAACTCGAACTAACTTAAAACCTTTTGCCAGTTTTTCACTTAACTCCTTTGCCTGATTTAATATTTCATCAGCTTCAGAATGTATAAGCTCATTTGTTTCAAAAAATTTAATGTTAAACTCCTCTAAATTTTCATTATATGAATTTATAATTTTATGTGTGTGTTTATCATTTATTTTACATTTTTGAATGATCTTAGCTCTTCCGTTAAAACACCAGACTTCAATTTCTAAAGGATGTTCATTTCCATTCTCAACAAGCAGAGGTTCAATAATAATTTTAGGTTTAATGTTTAAATATTGAGTCTCAAAATCACTCCAGCCGAAGTAAGACTGAATAAGCCAGTTCTCCATATACATTTTAATTGAATTAAATAAATCTTTTTTATTTAAAAATTCTTGTTTATTTTTAATAATATACTGCCATTTACATCCGTGGTTACATTTAACAATAAAAGAAATGGGCAGGGAGTCAAACGGGATATCATCAAACTTATCGCCAATCCATAGGACGGGCTTTAAGTATTCATCGCCGATTTCTTCCCTAACCCAATCTCGAACTAAGATCTTATCCGTTAATTGTGATTTTATCGGTTTATTATCATAAATTTTAAGCCACTGTATTTTCTCATTTAATGTTTTGGGGTGTCTTAAATTTAGTTTTTGCCCCGTTTTTACAAGATAAGCCTGCGAAAGATAATATGGGTAATCTTTTTCGTTAAGACTCATCATAAAGTCATAATCAAATACAGACTCACCATATCTTCTTAAATAAGGAGTACTTTTGTAATTATTATTTTCTAAAAAAGGTAACTTAAAACTAAGCCTTTTTAGACTTTCAATAGCAGCAAAAAATATATTTGACATACATTTATTATATATAAAATTATTTTTTTTGCAATAAAAAAAAAGACTTTTTTAAATTATTTTTCTTTTGAGCCGAAAGGATTTAACCTGTATCCTCCGCCGTATATTGTTTCAATGTATTTTTTTTCGTTAGAAATTTTATCAAGTTTTGTTCTTATATGACGCATGTGGACTCTTATGGTTTCCACGGCATCATCTGCATCATAGCCCCAAACTTCTTTTAATATTTTTGCGCTTGATACCATATTTCCGTAATTTTGCATAAGCAGATTAATAATATCAAACTCAATAGGAGTAACATTAACGCTTTTACCCTTTATTTCAACAGAATAATTTTCGGGAATTAAAGTTATATCGCCCTGTGTTAATACTTCCTTTACGGCAACAGATTTCGGTATTGTATTTACACGCTTTAATAAGGCTTTAATTCGCATTTTTAACTCCTCTATTTCAAAGGGTTTTACAATATAATCATCAACACCTATATCATAACCTTGAGCTTTATTTTGAAGCATATTTAACGCTGTTAACATTATTATCGGTATATCCTTTGTGGTTTCATTTTCTCTTATCCGTTTTGCAACAGTGTAACCGTCTACCTCGGGCATCATAACATCCAGAACTATTAAATCAGGCAATTCCTGCTTCGCCAGAGCATACCCTTTATTTCCGTCATAAGCCGTTATTACTTCATAATATGCAAGCTCTAAATTTACTTTTATAAGTTCGTTTATTGCCGTGTCATCATCAATTACCAATATCTTTGCCATATATTTCCTTTATTAGTTTTTTAACTCTGTCTGTATATAAATAATTGCTTGCAGCGTTTTTTCTGCCTTTTGCAGATATTAACTGCGCTATATTTAAATTTTTTAAATAAAATTCTATTTTATCCGTTAAATCAACAGAATTATTATATACCTCTATTTCTTTGCCAAGTTCAAATCGCTTCTCTATATTTTTATATTCGGGAGCAATTAAAAATCCGCCCGAAGCCGTTATTTCCAAACATCGGTAGTTCATCTCGGTTTTATTCGGATTTGGCAGGTCTATATTTATTTTAGAAGATATATAAATATCTGCCAGCTCTTTTGGAGTTTCAACATAACCTTTGTAGCTTTCGCGGTACAAATCCAAAAATCTTCCCGTTAATAATTTTTGCGATTCTATTTCATCAGCACTTTTATAAAAATCAAAAGAGCGGCAGAATATATTTATGTTTCCGTATCGCATTATTATGTCGGATAATATTTTTTCACGCACTAAATAAGCAGGATTGCCCGCAAATGTTATTCCGTACTTATACTGCTTAAATTTAGCCTTATAATCCTTTATATTTATTGCGGGAAGTAATTTATTTTTTGATTTTTCTACCTCATAATAAAATTCAAAGGCATTTTCTCTTTTTATCAATTCTTCTGGGATTTCTCCTTTTGCTTCTGCGAGATATACTATTTTTGAACTTTCACTAACAGTATGTAAAAAATTGATTAACTCATCTTTAAGCATTGAGCTTGACCAATAACAAAAAATTATATGAGGCGATATTTTCTGTATCTCATCTCTATTTAAGTCAAAAATTTTTTTCTCTATGACAAAATATGATAAGCTCTTAAAGGCATTTGAATATCCTTTTGCAACATATTTCCCCTTGTTATCATCGGGCATAATTACTAAAACTTTATCCATTCTTTTATTTTAACAGCATGTTAAAGTAATTAAAAGAAAAATTTTAACTTATAATGCCGTATTTTTTCGATGTTTCTTCCAAAATTTTAACGGCTCTGTCTATTTGCGAAAATGTTAAATCTTTCATAACGCAAAGTCTTAGCCTGCATTCTTTGCGCCTTACTGCGGGATATGTTACAACATTTGTATACACACCATTTTTTCTAAGTTCATAATGAAGCGGAAAAAGTTTTTCCTCATCATATATCATAACAGGTACTATTGCTGATTGAGAGTGTCCTATATCAAACCCGGCATGCATAAGTTTAAATTTTAAATAATTTATTTTTTCCCAAAGCTCCTCTCTACCTGCGGTATCTGTTTCAAAGAGTTCAAATGCTTTATTTAATCCGCCCGCAATTGAAGCAGGAAGTGCCGTTGAAAAGAAATATGTCCGTGCATACAGTTTTAAATATTGAATAACCTCTTTTGAAGCTGCACAGTATCCTCCTAAACCTCCGGGGGATTTACTTAACATGCCTGCGTGCAAATCAATTTTATCCGTAACATTATAATATTGTGCCGAGCCTCTGCCTGTTTTTCCAACAATACCTAAGCCATGGGCATCATCAACCATAACTTTGCAATTATATTCATTTGCCAATTCGGTTATTATATCGAGCCTTGCAATATCGCCATCCATTGAAAAGACTCCGTCCGTAATAATTAACCTGCCTGTTTTTTCAGGCGGCAATTTTTTTAATATACGCTCTAAAGCACTCATATCAGAATGCGGATATACTTTTATATCCGCACCTGATAATTTGCAGCCGTCAAAAATTGAAGCGTGATTTGCACTGTCGTTGATTATTACATCACCATTTGAACAGAGTGCCGAAATTATACCGATATTTGCTCCGTATCCGCTCGGAAATACAATTGAATCTTGAGTTCCGTAAAAATCCGCAATTCGTTTTTCAAGTTCACAATGAAGTTCTGTTATCCCGGCATAATTTGAAACGGCACCCATTCCGTAACCGTACTTATTAAGCGCTTCTTTCGCTGACGTTACAACTCTTTCATCCGTTGATAAATTCAAATAAGAATTAGAACCTAACATTATTACGGGATGAATATTTCCGTTTTTTTCTTTTATTTCATATTCACCCTTGAGTTTTTCGGTTGATATCATGCCAAGCCC
>CANPWQ010000066.1 GCA_947584965.1 Candidatus Gastranaerophilales bacterium
GCCTGAAGTAATGAGGCAGAAAATTTGCGACAGCGAAGCGAAGCAAATTACTCTGCCGAAATGGAGCAAAATCAAGGGAAGCGATGCGTAAGGCGGAGTCGAGCGAATGCGAGCGAGCCTGAGAAAACAAGCGAATATACTAAAAAAGGAAATCTGAAAAGGTTTCCTTTTTATATGCCTGTTACAAGTACAAATATTAATATTATCGGTACTATAAATTTTAATAAAATATTAAAAACTACGCCGAAAAAACTTTCCCCGAAAATCTTTTTCCAAAAATAAGGAATACTCCAGCCTGCAATTAAACATATAATTAATGTATTAAACGGTAAAAATATGTTAGAGGTGGTATAATCCAATAAATCAAATACCGTTTTGTCAAATACTTTAAAATTGCTTAAAACCCCGAATGACAATGAAGCAGGTATGCTTATTAATGCAATTACAGCTGTTGTTATCACCGTGGATTTTTTTCTGGAAATCTTAAATTTATCTGTAAATGCGGCAACTGTTGTTTCCATCATACTTATGCCTGAAGTTATTGAAGCAAAAAACAACAGTGCAAAAAATATTAAACCGAAAAATGAAGCAAAGGGAAGCTCTGAGAACATTTGAGGCATTGAAATAAACGCAAGAGAGGCGCCTGCAGACGGTTCAACACCAAAGGAAAAGACAATGGGAAATATCATTATTCCTGCCGTTACGGCAATTATAGTATCACAAATTATTAATGTATAAGCGGATTTAACTATATTAGTATTTTCTTTCATATAACTTCCGTAAGTAAGAATTGTACCCATACCTATACTTAAAGTAAAAAGAGCTTGACCAAGCGCAGTTAATATCATTGTTTTATCAAAGTGAGAAAAATCGGGTTTGAACATAAATAATAACCCCTCTTTTGCGCCCGGAAGCGTTAATGCAAATATGGCAAGTATTAATAACATTAAGGCAAATAAAGGCATCATTAAGTTATTTGCTTTTTCAATCCCTTTGTTAACTCCCCGAAAAGGGAAAATGGCTGTCATTATAAGAAACAAAATTGTTAAAAAACACGGCATGAATATTTGTGAACTGAAAGATGAAAAATAATTCGCAAAGTTCACGGGAAGCTCATTTGTTAAAAATATCCAAATATAATTTAAAATCCAACCGCCTACAACAAAGTAAAAACATGGAATTAATGTTACCGTTATTATACATAACCAACCCACCCATTTATATTTGGGACTGATAATTTCAAAAGTATTAATTACATTTTTTTTATATAGTTTGCCCAGCCCCAATTCGCAGCATAAAGGAATAATACATATAAACGCAATTAATAAAAGGTAGGTAAAAAGGAAAACGGCGCCACCGTTTTTTCCCATAATATAAGGGAACCGCCAAATATTCCCAAGCCCAACCGCACTACCAACAGTCGCAATAATAAAACTTAAATGCGAACTCCATTCGGGTCTTTTATCTTGCATATTCTTCTCCGGCTTGTAACAAAATAAAGATATCATATTTTTAATTTTTTGTTAATAATATAAAAAAAATAGCAAAAATTTTTTTTAGCGGTATTATAATTACAGGTCTTATATATAGGAGTATGTGTATGCAAGTGAACTGCATCAATCCGCTTGTATCATTTGGCAGAGCGTTGTCAACAAAAGAACAGGCTGAATTCGAAAAAGAAGTAAATAAAGCAAAAAAAGAATTAAATATTGATAAAACTATGGCAACAATATTTGATTTTAGTGTTCCTTCATTAAATCGTGACAGCGGTATAGGGACAAGTTTTTCTAATGACGCTCAAAAACTTGGAGAGTTTTTAAAGGCGATGTGCGGTATAAATTCTATACAGCTTCAGCCTCAAGGAGAAATTTCAAATTATGTGCGCTCACCATATTCGGGTACGGGGTTTTCTTTAGGTACGCATATTATTGATTTAACAAAATTAAGTGAAGAGAAGTACGGGGAATTATTGACAGAAGAAGATTTAAACTCACCTTTTATGACAAGAGTAAAAAATCATAACAGTGTAGATTATAACAATATTTTTGCACCCGACGGGCAAAAAGCCATGCTTCAAAAAGCATACGCCCGTTTTATAAAACTTGACGCAAATTCACCCTTAAAACAAGAGTATGAACAATTTAAGCGCGAAAATACATATTGGCTCGAAAAAGATGCACTATATGAAGCAGCGGCAGTTGCAAACGGTTCAAGTGATATGAGAACTTGGTCAGAACGTGATAAAAATGTGTTTGCGACTAAACAAGGTGATGCCGAACGTATTGCGCAATTAAAATATGTTAAAGATGATAAAGGGAATAATGTAGTAGATTTCAATGAATTCATACAGTTTATCGCAGATAAACAGCAAAAAGAATCGAAGCAGAATTTTAATGCTCAAGGAATAGATATATATGGTGATTGCCAGATAGGATTTTCTCAAAAAGATTATTGGGCGCATAAATCAGCATTTTATCCGACTTATGAATTTGGTTGTGAAATTGGTGAGGGTAAGTATTCTTGCTGGTCTCCCGCTATAGATTTTAGTAAGTTAAACTCGGATGCAGGTGAACTTTTATATAATAAATTTAATCTTTTCTTTAAAAGATATAACGGAGTCAGAATTGACGCAGCTTGGCAGTTAATAAAACCGTTAATCTGTGAGCCTGCAGTCCAAAACGGAAATGATGTATTTGATAATAACGGTAATAAACTCGGGCATAAACTTCCACATCAGCCCAATGTCGGCGGGAAAATTATTAACGATATTGTATTAAAGGCTGCTGATGACAATAAAGTCCCGAGAAATAAAGTATTCCTTGAATTGTTGGGCGGAAATTCCTATGATTCATTAGATGCCGTTAAACACTCGGGTGCAACTTTAATTCATATAACCAAATATGCTTCAAATGATTGGGGACGAGTAAAACATTATGAATCTCACGGCTCAAATAAATATCAAAATATGCGTCCCGGCGATTATACAATAGGACCCGGCACACACGATGATGAAACGCTTATTGAACAGGTTGATAAATATAAATCAAGAATACCTGTGCTTGCAAGAGATTTGTGTATGAACCCTTATGAACTTGAAAATTCACCCGAATCGTTTTCAAAAGCAATATGGTCTGAATTATTTACAACAAAAAATCAATTTGCAACACTGCCCGATATTTTAGGTTCATCAAGGAGAATTAATACGCCTAATACTACAAATGGAAACTGGGAATATAGAGCAAATCAAGATTACGAAAGAGAATATTTTAAAAATCTTGCGCAAGGTAAAGGTTTAAATCTTGCAGACGCACTTGCTAAAGCTCTTAAGGCTAAACACCACGGTCATGGTAATTCACTTACAAATAAACTGGAACACTTTGCATATATTCTAAGGCAAAATGGACCTATGACAAGAAAAGAAGCTGATAAATTATATGCGTAAAAATATTTAAGAGAAAGAGGCGGGCATAGCCCGCCTCTTTATTTGTTTATAAATTGACTTTCATGCGATTTTATGGTTATTTATAAATAGAGATTTTAATCACGAAAGGATACGAAACATTATGGCAACAAAAAGCAAAACTACTGCAAAAAGTGCGGCTAAAACTCAAAAAAATGTTGCTGCATTAGAAAATGCATTGAAAAAATCTGATGTTGTTGAAACTTTAGACCAATTGGAAGTATTGATTTCTAAAGTAAAAAAAGCACAAAAAATATTTGAAACATACTCTCAAGAACAAGTGGATGCGATATTTAAAGCAGCAGCAGCTGCTGCTGATAAGGCTCGTATTCCTCTTGCAAGAATGGCTGTCGAGGAAACAGGCATGGGCGTTTTGGAAGATAAAATTATTAAAAATCACTATGCGTCTGAATATATATATAATAAACATAAAAATGCTAAAACTTGCGGAATTATCAGAGAAGATAAGGCAAACGGTATAAAAGTTGTTGCTGAACCTTTAGGAGTTTTGGCAGGAATAGTTCCTACAACAAACCCTACTTCAACCGCAATATTTAAGTCATTAATATCATTAAAAACAAGAAACGGTATAATCTTTTCACCTCACCCGAGAGCTACAAAATCAACAATTGCAGCTGCTAAGGTTGTATTAGATGCGGCAGTTAAAGCAGGAGCTCCCGAAAATATTATAGGCTGGATTGATGTTCCGTCTATTGAACTATCAAGTGCTTTAATGAATCATAGTGAAATTGATTGTATTTTGGCAACAGGCGGTCCCGGTATGGTTAAAGCAGCATATTCATCCGGCAATCCTGCTTTAGGTGTCGGTCCCGGTAACACTCCTGCGGTTATTGATGAAACAGCAGATATTAAAACCGCAGTTTCTTCAATACTTATGTCAAAAACATTTGATAACGGTATGATTTGTGCTTCAGAACAATCTGTTATTGTTGTAAAAGATGTATATGAAGAAGTTAAAAAAGAATTTGTATACCGCGGAGCATACCTCGTAAATAAAACAGAAACTCAAAAGTTGGTAGATTTACCTTTAATTGATCCTAAAAGAGGTACTGCTAACGCTGCTGTTGTAGGTCAAAATGCTCATACAATTGCTAAACTTGCGGGATTTAAAGTTCCCGAAAATGCTAAAATTTTATTGGTTGAAAGACCTAAAGTTGATTGGAATGATCCCTTTAGCCGTGAAAAATTATCACCTGTTTTATCAATGTATAAAGCAAAGAATTTTGAAGAAGCAGCTGAAATGGCTTATGAACTTGTTTCAAGAGGCGGTGCGGGTCACACTTCGGTTATTTATACAGATGAACGTATTAAGGAAAGAATTGATAAGTACGCTGAAAAGATGCCGACTTGCAGAGTTTTGGTTAACTCCCCGTCATCACATGGCGGTATCGGCGATTTATATAACTTTAAATTGGAACCGTCATTAACACTCGGCTGCGGTTCTTGGGGCGGTAATGCCGTTTCGGGTAACGTAGGTGTTGAAAACTTATTGAACTACAAGACCGTTGCTGAAAGGAGAGAAAATATGTTGTGGTTTAAAGTTCCTGCTAAAATTTACTTTAAAAGAGGCGCTACTGATTTAGCTTTAAGAGAACTTTCAGGTAAAAAACGTGCATTTATTGTTACCGACAGATTTTTATTTAATTCCGGTGCGGTTGATACTATTACTAAAGTA
>CANPWQ010000067.1 GCA_947584965.1 Candidatus Gastranaerophilales bacterium
TGTAGTTAATTGAGTAGTTTGATATTTACGGTTAGTTTGATTTTTACGGAAAGTTGGCTTCCTGTTTGGGTTTTAGCTGTCGGAAATACGCAAACTACCCGTTCAGGAAAACGGTCTTTTCGGACTTTTGTTGGTGAAACGTTTAGTTTGCGTATTACGGAAAGTTGGCTCAAAATTATTTTCCCACCTGCATTTCGGCTGTGTGTTTGAAGTGTGCGCTTAAGCACGATTATTTCGGAAATGTCCAATTTAAATATTTATAATTTTTGCTATCAAAAATTATTTAACAATCTCGAATATTGTGTTAAATTCTTAATGTGGCGTTAGTTGTTTGCTGATGAAGTAATTAAAGACAATTGTGATAATATAAACATTTACCTATATGTTAACTTTTTTGTTCTTTTTCTTTAATATAGTTTTTACTTCATTCGTAATTCTTTCCTAATATCAAAAATGCGATACATGAAAAGGTTAGGATGTTTGAAATGGAGAAAAGATCTAACAAAAAGCATATTTAATGTATAATAAATCAAAACATTTTTGATGTATCAAAGAATGTAACTTTATTATTGTTAGCAAATGCCTGTTTGATTTCTTCTGAAGGTTGAGCATAACAACCTACATATATTTTTTCAAGATTTGAGTTATTATTTATTGCATCTATAATATGTTGGTCGCTGCTCATAAACGATAATCCATGTGTAACCAAGGTACCTGATATATTTTGGAAATCGTCAAAGCATTTTGTTAGGTATGGGGATTGTTTAATTCTTGCAACTTTTTCTTTTGGTGAACTTTCAAGAACTGTTAGGGGTTCATAACCTTCATCCCATTTTTTCTTAACTGTTTCAATCATTTTCTGGAAATCTTCTTTTGTTACTTTTATTGTATTGTCATTATTTTCAATCAAGTGTAATGCACCGTGAAGATAAAAGATTGTCTGGTCATTTTCTTGATTCCAATTATCACTAATAAAACCATCTCTTATTTTTAGTTTCATAGCTTCTTTATTATGTTTAACTGATTCTAACTTTGATTCAATTGTAGTGCTTGCAATTTTATCTAATTTATCGCTTTCCTCATTTAAAGTTGAGTTTTCAGCCCTCTTTGCTTCAAATGCCTGATAAACTTCAGGAATAACTTTTGACCATCCTCCAAGAATTTTTCCTTCAGCTTCGGCAATGCTTTTTTCTAATAAAACCTCTGTCTTGCATAATATATCAATTTTATAATCTTTATTTTCTTTTAAATATACAGGGAACATTTCATTTCTAACAGACTTGATACATTTTTCATTGGTTGTATCAAATTTTTTCTTTAGTTTTGTATATTCTTTTGAATCTTCTGCAATTGCATTCATTTGTTCTTTAAGGTCAGAATAATCAACAAGTTCTTTATCGCCATAATTTATAAATCGCATTAGCATCCAATACAATAAAGGGTCATAGTTTAGGGTAAATACTTTATCAAAACAATTAAAAAAATCTCTGTATTTTGTAAGTTTATCGCTGTCAAAATTTTCAATATCGTTTAATGATTTTGGCATTAAGTCATACATAGTGTCTATGAATTCTTTGTGTAACAAACTTTTTATCCAACGGTCAATAATTACCTTGGGTACGGATTTGTTATTATCAGGTAAGTCTTCTTTTACTTTTTTCTGTGTTTGTTCAATACTTTTTTCTATATCCGATATTGCTGTTAGTCCTTGCAAAAACGGCATGTGTTGCAATATTTCAGATTGATTAAAAGCCTTATTGCAGTAACTTCTTGAAAAACCATTTCCTAATATAACTGTACAATTGCTACCTAATTGATTTTTTACTTCATCCCATTTTAAAAAATCTGCCATAAACTACTCCTTCCATACTTATTATTTGGCAAGAATAGTATTTATGCAAGTCCTATATTAATTCATTTTATATAATCAAGGTATTTAAGTATTTTTTTCTGTTCAAGATACTTCATATAGTCTTCCATGTATTGATAATCAGGCTCACCTTTTGAATTTACAGGAAGCATTATTTTTTGTCGTTTTAACCTTCCCGTTCCCATTTTGTAGCCATATCCATATTTACTTTTTTGTGCGGTAATTACATTAGAAATAAATAAACCTACATATTTAGAATTATTTTTTAATCTTAATTTTCGGCAATCGTTTGAATATAATGCAGAATATGGGTGGTAAAAACAATAACCGACAGAGCCATTCCTGTTGACGGAAAGACAATTGGCTTCGATTGTTTCATTATTGTTAGAAACTAAATAACCAATCCCATTATTTTGTGCGGTAGAAGTAATATAAGGAATATCACCAGCAATACGCTCACGTTCATATATATCTCTACCAGAATTTATTATTGCAATTTCCTCTATAAAAAAATCGTTCCATTTGCGTTTTTCATTAACAACTTTTTGTAAATTTTGTATTAAAGGTTTTGTATATTCTTTATACTGATTTTTTAATCTTGTTTCACGCTCTTTTATATATTCTTCCATAAACTTATAATCAGGTTCGCTTTTTTGATTTACAGGCAAATAAATTGTTTCATTTTTTAATCGTGCTTCGGTTCTTTTATAACCATAAGAATATATACATCTATTTTTATCTAATGCACCTATGATAAATTGTGCATTATAGTAGTTTAAAAATTTATTACGTCCTACTTTTAAAGTTGTTGAACCTACAAAATCTTCAGTTTTATATATTGAATAGCCAACTGAACCCTGTCCATCGCATATAAAAACAATACAATTACCTTTTGTTATAAATTTTTCTGGTGCATTAATATATCTTATAGTTCCGTTGTTACGATTTGTTGCACCAACATACGGGATAAGTCCATCTTCAAGGTTACCAACATTGCCACATTTACACTTTTCTATCTTAGAAAATATTTGTTTTACCTTAAATTCTTTCCATACAACTTTGTCTAATGTTTTAGTCATTAATATCACCTCTGAATAAGTAACTTTTTCCATGTGCTATCATTGAAAATTCAAAGGTTAAATAATCTGCAATAGTTTTGTCAAAGTCTTCCTCTGTTGGAATTTCATCATTGAAGTAATAAAAAGCATGTAACCATTCATCAGTTGCCTCGATAGTAGATTTAACGCAGAATTTCGTAGGCGCTTCAATTCTATCAAACCAAACATCTAACAAATGTTGTTTTTTGTCTTTAGCATACTCTGTCTCAATTAAACCGATATGTGGTGCTACTTTGAAACCATCATCCTTAAAATCAATAAATTTGCATTTTTTATCTTTAGAATGAGGCTTATGTGCTGTAAATATGGCTATGCAAGGATTAGTTCCTACACCATAGAAAGTATCTCCACTTAAAGTAATTACACCTTCTAAAGTGTGATGTTTCAAAATATTTTCTTTGCAATTTTGTTCATCTGTAGTTTTGCCAGTTAAAGATGATTGCGGAATAATTACTACTGCCTTAGCATCTTCTACCAAGGAATCTAATAAATGTTCGACAAAACTAATCTCATATAATGACGGATTCGCTTTGGAACCTTGACTATAAGGAGGATTCATCATACCAACGGTAGCTCCTTTTAGTTGTAATTCAGATTCATTGCATCTTAAAAAGTCTTCATCGATTAAATTACTTTTGCCATCACCACGTATAATCATATTTGTTGTAGCAATAGTAAACATGTATGGTTGTAGTTCAATGCCATGAAGCTGATTTTTACGAATACTCTCTTTTTGCGATTCAGTTTTTGCTTTCTTTAACATGTTGTGCATTGCAGCAATCAAGAATCCAGCTGTTCCACAGCAAGGATCAAAAACAATATCATCAGGTTTTAAATCAACAAGATCACAAAATAATTGGGTTATGTGCTTAGGTGTTAAAATTATTCCTAATGTTTGCCCATCTCCTCCTGAATAACTCATGAATTCACCGTAAAATCTTCCAAGATAATCTTCTGCGGTTTTTGTATATTTTATTGTTTTGTAGATATTATCATAAATTTGCTCTGCATAGTATTTTAAAGGAGTTTTTCCTAATGTTGTATTTATTTCATTAAGCCTTTTGGCATCCTTAATCATTGCAAATTGCGTTAATAACTTATCTTTTTTCACTGTTGGAGAAACCTTAGAACGTTGTAAATTTTTGTCTATTGCGGCAAAAATTTTATTTCCATCTGTATCAATGTCATCACCATTTAATTGTTCAAGATTAAATGATCCTTTTTCGATTTCTCTAAGAGCAAGTAGAATCCCTGATACTACAAGTGGTTTTTCTGTTTCTTGCAAATTACCATAATTTCTTAAATCCTCATGTAAATTTTTGGCGAATTTAAGAATTTCGGTTGTTTCTTTTTGCAAATCGGTATTTTCACCGAGAATTTCTCTTGTATAATATTCATCAATATTTTCTTTATTAAATATATAGAACGACTCGACATCTGGCATTATCTTGCAATATTCACGTTCATTTATAAATAGAGGTGTGATTTTATGATGTTTTTCATTTCCTGAAACACCAAATGCAATGACTTTTTTAAAATTGGTGTTATTTATAAGATGTTTTCCGTAAAAATAAGCACCATTTACAGCAAATTGTTCTACTGATTTACCATCTGTACTTATTAAATTTTTATCATCGTATTTTATATGTTTTGATAGTTCTGGTTTATCTTCAATAACAAGTATAAAATCCTTTACAACTCCAACATATTCTGGGAATCCAACATTTCCCGTACCTTTCTTTGAAGCTGTTTTTAATGCTTCATCAATTTCTTTTATTGAACATCCTTGTGGGTCTAAACAGATTTTTGCTTCCTTTAATAGGTCATATACCCATAAATCTGTTTTTGCTTCCTTCTTTGCCATATAACACCTCATTATAATTTTAAAATATTGTTCAAATAATACATCATACAGTCTTATGAAATTCTTAGAAAAAATATATCTGGGAAAAGTTGCCAAAATCGAACGAAAAATTAGGGGTTTCAGCGAGGCGATTTTTCGAATTTTTGCCATCAAATCCAAATATAGCTTGAAAAATAAAATCGGGG
>CANPWQ010000068.1 GCA_947584965.1 Candidatus Gastranaerophilales bacterium
AAACAATAGATTGCGTCAATATTTTTTCCGTAAAATATTTTAGGTGTATTTTCATCGGTTGTTTTTTGTTCAAAAGTGCCTGTTTTGGTATTATAAATTTCTATAAGATTTGCACCTTTATTTTGTTGTGCAATACCACCAATATATAAAACATCACCGTTATTTAATACAACACTTTTTCCCATCATTCTTCTAATATGGGCTTTGCCTGTATATTCCCATTTATCTGTATCAGGATTATATAATTGTGCATATAAAGATTTTTCATACCTTTCTGCATAATCATTGTATTTTTTTAATAATTCAGGATTGTTTTGATTATATTTTCTAAAAATATTTCCTTTTGTTTCTTCAGGCAGCTTCGCATAATTTTCTCTTGCCTTGTCTTTTTGTTTCTGTCTATAATCAGTTATAGACATACCTGCCGGTCTAAGATGAGCTGTTTTGGCTATTTCTTCTCTTTCCATTTCTTCTCTTATATATCCGTATGAACTAAACAATTCTGACGGATACTTCCAAAAAGGGCTATTAAACAATACTTTATTAGTATTTAATACTCTTCCGTCTAAATAGCTTATTGTAGGAAAAGGATTAGCAATTTCTTTAAATTCATTTGTTTTAGGATTAAATATTAAATTCTTTTTGCCTCCTGTTATTAATATTCTGCCATCATTTAATTTAACAGGATTTCCAACAACAGGGTAAGGAGTATTTAATTTTTGAAAAGTACCATTTATGTAATCATAATTATCTATGGTATTTGCATAAACAAATTTAGAACCGATTAATATTATTGTTGATAATAGAATTACTTTAATTTTGCGTTTTAAATCAAACGCCGATTTAAACCCTCTTATTTTATTTATTTGTTTTAAATTTTTCTTATTATTGCTCATAAAAAGCCCCTGACTTTGTAAATAAGGTAATTATACCACTTTTACCCCCCCCCGTGGCAAGTTGTGAAAAGGCAGGTATTTCAATTAACAAAAAATATAATATATGCTAAAATTGCCTTGTGAAAAAATTAAAAAAACTTATAAACAAAATACTTACAACTGTTGTAATTGTTATAATCTCTGCGCTTGTATATTTGTCAACAAATTCTTTTAATGAAGATTATCAGCCGAAAGATAAATATAAAGAGGCAGATTATGTCAGGGAGTATTGTTCGGGCGAAATTGAACATGTTCTTCAAGACAGAACCAGAGTTGATTGTTTAACTGATGAATACGCAATAGAGTTTGATTATGCAAAAAAGTGGGCGGAGAGTATAGGGCAATCATTGTATTATGCTAAAATGACAGGAAAAAAGCCTGCCGTAGCAATTATTATGACATCAATGAAAGATGAAAAATATATTGAACGAATAAAGAAAACCGATGAAAATATTACTATTTTTGAAATAAAATCAAAAGATTTCGTCAATTAAATCAGGACAAAAATATTTTTTTTGTGTTTTATATGAATGTTTATATTACAATGTAAGCATAACACAGACGATTTTTAGGGAACATTAATAATGGATAACACGAATATAAGAAACGTGGCAATAATTGCGCACGTAGACCACGGTAAAACAACGCTTGTTGACAGTATTTTAAAGCAAACAGGCGTATTTAGAGATAATCAGCAGGTGCAAGAGCGAGTTCTTGACTCAAACGATTTAGAGCGTGAAAGAGGAATAACTATTCTTTCAAAGAATGTGTCCGTTCATTATAAAGGCTACAAAATAAATATAGTAGATACCCCCGGACACGCGGATTTCGGCGGAGAAGTTGAACGCGTTTTAGGTATGGTTGACGGCGCACTCTTAATTGTTGACGCGGCAGAAGGTCCTATGCCTCAAACAAGATTTGTTCTTTCTAAGGCGCTTGAATTGGGCATAAAGATTATTGTTGTTATTAATAAGATAGACAAAACAGGTGCAGACCCCGACGGAGCTGTGGATAAAGTCTTTGATTTGTTTACCGAACTAACCGATAATGAAGAATTAATTGACTTCCCTTATGTCTATGCAAACGGTTTGGCAGGGTTTGCAAAGAAAAATATGGACGATGACTCTAAAACTCTTGAACCTCTGCTTGATTTAATAATTGAAAAAATAAAACATCCGACTGGTGATAAAAATAAAACATTGCAATTCCAAGCTACAACGCTAGATTATAATGATTACGTAGGCAGAATTGCAATAGGCAGAGTCCAAAACGGTATTATAAAATCCCAACAGCAGGTAAATTTAATAAAAGCAGACGGAAGCATTGAGCGTGGTAAAATCGCAAAGTTGTACGTATTTGAAGATTTAGGCAGAGTTGAAGCTCAAGAAGCTGTTGCTGGCGACATCGTTGCAATAACGGGATTTGATGATATTCATATAGGTGAAACCATTACCGAACTTGATTGTACAGAGGCACTTCCTTTAATAAAAGTTGATGAGCCTACATTGCAAATGATATTTTCTGTAAATGACAGTCCTTTTGCAGGGCAGGAAGGTAAATTTGTAACCAGCCGTCAGGTTAGAAAAAGACTGTATGATGAGCTTGAAAAGAATGTAAGTTTGCGCGTTGAAGATACTGATACAACGGAAAGTTTCAGAGTATCGGGCAGAGGTGAGCTTCATTTAAGTATTTTAATTGAAACAATGCGCAGAGAGGGGTTTGAGTTCCAAGTATCAAAGCCCGAGGTTATATTTAAAAGAATAAATGATGAGTTAATGGAGCCTTATGAAAATCTGTTGATAGATGTACCCGAAAGCTGTGCAGGCTCTTGCATTGAAAAACTTTCTAACCGTAAAGGCGAAATGCTCCACATGCAAACTTCAAAGGGCAGAACATTATTGACATTTTCAATCCCCGCAAGAGGTTTAATAGGTTTTAGAGGCGAATTTATAAGAATGACCCGCGGTGAGGGTATAATGAACCATACATTTGACAGTTATAAACCCTATGCAGGTGATATATCAAAGCAAAGAAACGGCTCGCTTGTTTCTCATGAGCAAGGTGAAGCTATACCTTATGCGCTGGCTCAATTTGAGGATAGAGGAGTGTTTTTCTTAACTCCTAAAACTAAAGTTTATAGAGGTATGGTCGTAGGCGAACATAACCGCCCGCAGGATATTGAAATTAATGTTTGTAAGACTAAAAAACTTACAAATATGAGAAGCGCAACCGCGGATGTTATGGTTACGCTCCAAGCTCACAGAAAAATGTCGCTTGAAGACTGCATGGAATATATCTCTGATGATGAACTTTTGGAAATTACGCCAAAAAACATTCGTATTCGTAAAGCTGATTTAACAAAGGTACATTTTAACTAATGTTTTATAAGGCTTGTTATAATTCACCACTCGGAGAATTATATATAACTGCCGATGATAAAGCACTTTTAAGTGTTTCATTTTCGGCTGAAACAATAAAGAATAATGTACAAAATCAAATAGTAAAAGATACAATAAATCAGCTTGATGAATATTTTGCGTGCAAACGCAAAAGTTTTGATTTGCCTCTTTGCCCTAACGGCACTGAGTTTCAAAAACTGGTTTGGAATGCACTTTTAAAAATTCCCTACGGCAAAGTTAGAAGTTATAAGGATATCGCAATTGCAATCGGAAATCCTAATGCTTCAAGAGCGGTCGGGCATGCGAATAACCAGAACCCTATCGCGATAATAATTCCCTGCCACAGAGTAATAGGTTCAAACGGCGATTTAATAGGCTATGGTGGTGGATTAGATAAAAAACGCTTCCTTTTAGACCTTGAAAAAAAGGTATAAAAAAGGACCTTTGAGGGGTCCTTTTGGTTGGAAGTATTAATTATTTATTTTTTATTCAACATACATAAGTACTTGACCAAATTCAATGCTGTCGCCGTTTTTAACGCAGATTTCAGTAATTTTACCCGAAGCCTCTGCTTCAATTTCGTTCATTAATTTCATAGCTTCAATAATACAAACAACTTGACCTGCGCCGATATTATCACCTACTTTAACAAACGGCGGATCATCAGGTGATGGTGAACTATAAAAAGTTCCTACCATTGGAGCTTTAATAGGTGTTCCCTTGTGCTGCTGCGCTGATTGTTTTTGTTCGGCAGGTTTTTGTGCGGGTGTTGAGATTACTTGCGAAGTAATGGCTGTTGGTGCAACCATTGGAACAGGTGCAACTTGCTGCACTTTTTCACGCTTAAAACTTACAGCCTGCTGTTCATCCTCCAGCGTTATTTCGGAAAGGTCATTTTCATATACTATATTTGCCAGTTTTTCTAAATATTCCAAATCAAATTTCATATTTATTACCTTAGACTCTATCTAAATACTCATTTGTTCTGGTGTCAACTCTGATAATTGTTCCGGTAGTAACAAAGAACGGAACATTAACAACTGCTCCCGTTTCAAGAGTAGCGGGTTTCGTACCGCCTTGTGCGGTATTTCCCTTTTCAGCCGGCGGAGTATCAACAACTTCAAGCTCTACAAAGTTAGGTATATCAATACCTATGATGTTTGAACCGTGAAGTAGAATTGCAACATTCATATTTTCTTTTAAATATTTAACGCCGTCACCGATTTTATCGGAACCGACAGAGATTTGTTCATAAGTTTCCAAATCCATCATTACGTAATCGTTACCTTCTTTGTAAAGGTATTGCATATCTCTTTTATCCAAAGTAGCTTTAGCAACTTTTTCACCTGCACGAAAGGTTTTTTCAACAACGTTGCCTGTTTCCGCATTTTTAAGTTTCGTTCTTACAAATGCAGCGCCTTTCCCCGGTTTTACGTGCATAAACTCGACTACGTTCCATAATCCGCCGTCGATATCAAGTGTTAA
>CANPWQ010000069.1 GCA_947584965.1 Candidatus Gastranaerophilales bacterium
GCTCACTCGGCTGTTAAAGCAATTGGAGAAAACGCAACAAATACAATGATAGGTGCCGCATACGGTGCAATGGCGGCAATAGAGCTTGTGGGGCTTGAGGGCGCTATCGTGAGCCAAGGCTACACTCTCGCGGGCGGTGCTGCGCTGGGAAGTGTTATTGCGTTAGGCTTAAGTTTATTCAGAAAAGGGAAAGACGTTCTTATTTCTCCGGGGGATGAGATAAAAGTTAAAATAAAAAGTTCCGAAGAAATCCCCGTAATGACACATGAGGCGACTCGGCAGGATGAAATTAAATACGATGGGCTTGATGTATCCATAACCGATATTTTTCTTGAAGAAGACCCTTTTGGCAATTTAAACACCATTTCTTTGGATTTAATAATAAAAAACAACTCCAAAACAGATTTTTCAACATTTGATATAGCCATGGTAAGTGATTTACATAACAGTTTTAACCCGTCAATATTTACCGATTACAAGAACTCACTTGCAATGAAAACCATAAAAAGAGGCGAAAATGTTTCGGGGATTTTATCTTTCTCGGTTAATGACCCAAAACGTGAACACTGGCTTGTATTTTATGATAAAAGAAATCATAAACCGCTTGCTAAAATCTCAATAGATAACGCAAAAAAAGATTTACACATTACAACTTTGAAAAAATCAAAGAAAAAGAGAAGTTCATTTTAATGCTGAAAATAGATTTATTTGAGGGAATAGAAAATGAAGCAGTCCTTGAGCTGTTAAAGTGTATCGGGATAAAAACAAAAGTTTTTAAAAAAAATTCTTATGTTTTACGGATATCAGACAAGATAAACTATCTGGGTGTTATACTTGAGGGCAGTGCAGTTATTACAAAGCCCGATGTTCACGGTGATGATGTATTATTAGAAACGCTTAAAACTAATGATATATTCGGGCATAACATTGTTTCATGCGGTGTAAATAAAAGCCCTGTTGATATTTATACAAAATTAGGGTGCGAAGTACTATTTTTACCTTACGAAAAAGTAATAACCCCTTGCGAAAAGTTATGCCCGCAGCATTTGAGAATAATCAAAAACATAATAAAAATGATATCAAAAAGAAATTCATTGCTTTCGGACAAAATAGATATCATAGGTCAAAAAACAATCAGAGAAAAAATTTTAACATTTTTAGAAAGCTATAAAACAGCACAGGGGGTATTTTCCGTACCATACAGCAGAGAAGAAATGGCAAGATTTTTATGCACTGATAGAAGCGCACTGTCACGCGAGCTTTCACGCATGCAATCGGAGGGAATAATTAAATTTAAGAAAAACTGTTTTGAATTGCTAAAAAAATAAATGTGTTTATGTTATTATTTTTTCAGAAAAAGGGATAAACAGAGGTTTTATTATGTCAACGGCAACAATGGAAGAATTAAGAAAAAAATACGAAGTTGTAATAGGGTTAGAAGTACACGCACAATTAAAGACAAAATCAAAAATCTTTGCGTGCGACTCAACCGAATTCGGCAACGAACAAAATACGCAGGTCAGCCCGATAACGCTTGGAATGCCCGGGGTTTTGCCTGTTTTAAATAAAGAAGTTGTTAATATGGGTATATTAACAGGACTTGCACTTAACTGTACAATCCCCGAACATTGCAAATTTGACAGAAAGCAGTATTTTTATCCCGACTTGCCGAAAGGATATCAAATATCTCAATATGACCAGCCGATTTGTATTAACGGTCATATAGATATTGAGGGCAAAAGAATAGGTATAACAAGGGCTCACTTGGAAGAAGACGCAGGTAAACTTGTTCACATGGGTTCTTCAGGTATTGCAGGCTCAAGTTATTCACTTGTTGATTTAAACAGAGCGGGAACGCCGTTACTTGAAATAGTATCGGAGCCTGATATGCGCTCATCCGATGAAGCAAGAGCATATATGGAAGAATTAAGAACTATTTTAAGATACATAGGTGTCTGCGACGGAAACCTTGAAGAAGGTTCAATGCGTTGTGACGCAAATATTTCCGTTCGTCCTATCGGGCAAAAAGAGTTTGGCGTAAGAGCCGAAATTAAAAATGTTAACAGCTTTAAAGCACTGCAAAGGGCAATAGAATACGAAATTGACAGACAAATTGATATAGTTGAAGCAGGCGAAGAAGTAGTTCAGGAAACAAGACTCTGGGATGATAATCAAGGCATTACTAAGTCTATGAGAGGCAAAGAGGACGCGCATGATTACAGATACTTCCCCGAACCTGACCTTATGCCGCTTGAAATATCACGCGAATGGGTAAACGAAATAGCTTCAAAAATGCCCGAACTTCCGCAAAAAAGACGCGAACGATATGTTTCATACGGTTTATCCGCTTATGACGCTAATGTTCTTGTTGAACAGCAAGATATTGCTTATTTTTATGATAAGGTTGTAAATTTAGGCGCTGACGCAAAAACAGCTAATAACTTCCTTATGAAAGAAATTGCAGCATATTTAAAAGAAGAAAAACTTACAATAGAAGAAACAAAATTAACTCCCGAAAACTTTGCACAATTAATTAACATGGTTACCTCGGGCGATATTTCAAACAATATAGGTAAACAAATTGTTATAACCCTATTAAAAGAGGGCGGTAATGCTAAAGATATTGTTGAAAAGCAAGGTTTAAGCGTTATATCGGATGAGGGTGCTTTAAAAGCCATTGTTGATAAGGTTATTGAAAATAACCCGCAGCAGGTTCAATTATATAGAGGCGGTAAAGATAAACTGTTCGGGTTCTTTGTAGGTCAGGTTATGAAAGAAACCCAAGGCAGAGCTAATCCGCAATTATTAAATAAATTATTAAAATCCGCACTTGACGGATAAAGTACATCCTGCGAAATCGGGATAAAGAATTATAAACACATAAAAAAGGAGGAGTCTGTTAAGACATCCCCCCATTTAAAGTTGGTATGGTTTAGGAAAATTTTTTATTTATCACCACCTGAAGTTGCAGCCGGTTTATCATACATAACTTCTTGTGTTGGTTGACCGAAAGGAACAATCTTTTGGTTATACAACATAGCTTGATAAATATCACGCGGCTTAGCTGATGATGTAGTTATTTTATCAGGACCTTTTGCACCGTTAACATCAATCCAAACATTCGGCTGAGTTAAATCAGATGTACAAGGTTTAGTATCAAAAGCATCACAAGTACCAATAGATTGAGGATCAGCACCCTCTGAAGTTTTGTAATTTGTAATACAATACATAATACCATCTTGTGTTACAAATACAGACCCACCAGAACAACCGTTAGTAAAAGTAACTGTTTGAAGACCTGAGCCAGTTGTAGCGATACCTGATGAACCTGCAATTAAAGTCATTCTTTTAGCAAATACACCGTTTACTAATTGATCTGCAGTTGAAAAATCGCTGGCACCGACACCTTCAAGTGCATATTGAAGTGTTAATGCTTGGTTAGAAGCAGAAATTGCTTTCTTTAAAGCGGTTCTAAATTCTTGTGCATTAGTATTTCCTAACAATGTAGGAATAGTCATGGCGGCTATTACACCTATGATTACCAAAGTAATTAAAACTTCGGCAAGGGTGAAACCTAATTTTTTCATATTTTTCTTACCTTTCGTTTTTTTTCAAACTTAGTTCAATACTCTGCAATTGTATACTTTTTTTAACAATTAGTCAACTGTTTAACTTTTTATAACAAAAAGTCAGATTGTTAAAAAATATTCAAACCGCAAAGGGCTGAACTACCGTCTGTTTCTGAGTTTTTTATATATATTAAAAAAGATTATTTTTATTTTTTATATTAAATTTATTCCCTAAAAATTAAAGTTTTTATCATATATTTGTATGATTTTTTAAATAATTTTAAGAAATTTTAACCATTTTATATATAATTAATGACAAGAGGATTATTATCATTATATAAAAATTGTGTATGTAAAAAGGGAAAGATATGATTAACAGATTAAAAAATATGTTATCACAGGTTATGTATACTCCGTCCATGGGGCAGGTACAAACAACCCAAACCGCTATGAGTTATAATCCTTTTGAAAATCCCTTTGTAAACCAGAGTGGGGCAAACAAAAGTTACGCCGTAAACAGACCCGTTAAGGGCGGTTATTTTGCGGGCTATTATAACGGCAAACCCAATATTGTAGGAAAAAGACTGTTTATTGAAGCATAAATTGTCCGAGAAAATTTCGCAATAAGGAACGCGAGCGAAATTTTGGAGTGGCAACTTTAAAAGGTGAGCACTTGTACGGCGACGATGAGTCGGCGGCAAAGTGCGACACTGGATTAGATTATTAAGTTTTGTTTCGGTTATGC
>CANPWQ010000070.1 GCA_947584965.1 Candidatus Gastranaerophilales bacterium
CTGCGGTAGCTCTTGCGCTACCTACCTCTCCTCAAACGATATTTAATCGTTTGCGTCGGCAGAGTGCCACAAGCCCATGTTTTGATATGTAGGACTTATGCTGCGGTAGCTCTTGCGCTACCTACCTCTCCTCAAACGATATTTAATCGTTTGCGTCGGCAGAGTGCCACAAGCCCAATTAACTCCTTTAGAATATCATTAACATTTTTTTCGGTCAAGCATATTTTTATTTTACGTCCACTCGATTATTTCTCGTTTTGATAATCCCCATTTTATATTGTATTCTCTAGCCTAAGATAATTAGTATAAAAATTAGTTTAAGTTTAAAATTACACTCATTATAACGTATTTCTGTATTGAGCTAAAAGTGCCGCACCGATTACACCTGAAAAATCACCCAGTTTCGCCCTTTCAAACCTAATTTTTGCAGCAGGCGTAGGAAGCGATTTTACTTTTGCTATTTGTGTAGAATGCTCATAAAAATAATCTATTGCATTCATCAATCCTCCGCCGAGTATTATTAATGAAGGATTATAGAAATTTATTATACTTGCAAGACCCGAAGCTAAATACTCTGACGCCTCATTGATAATCTGCGTAATCAGTTCATCTTTATTATCAAGTGATTTTTTTATCATGCTTGTTTTTATCGGTTTATCTTCGACAAGATAATTTTCAATATCTGATTTTCTGCCTTTTTTTAATGCACCGATAATTCGTTTTTCAATAGCAAGCCTTGAAGCATAAGCCTCTAAACACCCGCAGCCGCCACACCCGCATGAGCGTCCGCCCATATCAACTGTTATATGTCCGATTTCACCTGCTGTTCCTGTCGTTCCATATCTCAATTTACCGTTTTGAACAATACCTGAGCCTATCCCTGTTCCGACAAAAATACAAACATAATCACTTTCGCCTTTCCCTGCGCCGAAGTACATCTCTCCGACTGTTGCTATTTCAACATCATTACCCAGATATACAGGTAAATTAAATTCTTTTTCCAATATATCTTTTATATTTACATTTGCACAATCCAGATTTGGAGCATTAATAATTATTCCGTTTTCTCTATCTATCTGACCTGCCGCACCAAGCCCGATATTTTCAATATCACTCAACGGAATATTACTTTCTTCAAGTACATCTTTAATTGAATTTATTATTTTTTGAAGTATTTTTTCCGTACCTTTATCTTTTTTTGTTTTTTTCTTTATAAAAGAAACTACTTCACCAGTTACTTTATTAACAATAGCGGTTAAAATTTTTGTTCCGCCCAAATCTATTCCAATTGAGTATTCGCTCATATTTTTTCCTTTTTCACAATAATTATATCATTTATTTAAACTTTTAAAAATACGGGTTTAAAACATGCCCTAAATAGGGTATAATATCAGAGTAGATATTATGGAGGCAGAATTAATGCGCATTACTGTTAAAGGTCGTAACATTGAGATTACCGATCCCATTCGTACTTATGCGGAAGAAAAAATCGGTAAGGTTATGAATCATTATGACCAAATTCAGTCTATTGACGTGGTTTTAAATGTTATTAAAAATCCGTCCGTAGCTCAAAGTCACACGGCAGAAGTTATCTGTAAGTTTATTTCAGGCTCCGTTAAAGCGGAAGAAAGTGCTGAATCTATGTATGCAAGTATTGACCTTGTTGCGGACAAATTAAACAGACAGGTTAAAAAGTTTAAAGAAAAACAAATATCCGGGTCTAAAACTGCATCAATCAGAACTGATATTATAGAAACGGAAGAAACAGTAACGGAATAAATAAAAAGCCCCTATTCGGGGCTTTTTATTTTAATAATTTTTCTTTTGTGTAATTTATTAATCCGCCTGCATTTATAAGTTTTTCTATTTCTTGCGGAAATTTATTACAAATATACGCTTTTCCCGTTGTTAAATTTTTAACTTTTCCCTCGGTTAAATCATACTCTATAATATCATTTTTATTACACTCATCACTTAATGAGGGATGTTCTAATATTGCAAGACCAATGTTAATAGCGTTTCTATAAAATATGCGGGCAAAACTTTTTGCAATAACCAGTGAAATACCTGACGCTTTTATTACAATTGGGGCATGTTCCCTTGATGAACCGCATCCAAAATTTTCACCGGCAACAATAATATCTGAGGGGCAAACTTCTTTTGCAAATGTTTTATCCAAATCCTCCATACAATGTTTAGCCAGTTCTTCATGGGAAGAAGTATTCAAATACCTTGCAGGTATTATTACATCCGTATCAACATTATCAGCGTATTTCCATACTTTGCCTTTGTTCATTTTTTTCTTTACAACCTTTTTTAAATGTACTATACTTAAATTATACATTACATGACAGAAATGTTAATAGCAATTACAAACAAAGGAGATTTCAATGATGGAAATGATAGGCGAAACAGCAGGACAAATCTGGAATTATTTAAACGAAAACGGTGAAACAACTATCGCTAAAATGAAAAAAGATTTAGATTTAAAAGCAAACTTTGCAGAATTAGGCTTAGGCTGGTTGGCAAGAGAAGGCAAAGTTGAAATGACAAAAAAAGGAACATCTACAAACGTTAAATTAGTATAGTTCCGTAAACAGTTTAAAAGTCCGGTATGATACCGGACTTTTTTTATTGTTTTTTTTCTGCAATAATAGTTTCAAGAAACAGGTGGAAAAATGGAAACAATAAAAATAAAAGAAGAATATTTACAACAAGCAGCATTGCTGGCACGTGGAGCAGAGGTGCTACCGGGCGGTATTGAAGAATTAGCACTTAAACTTCAAAAGTCAAAAGAAGAAAATAAACCGTTAAGAATTAAACTTGGTATGGATCCGTCACGTCCCGATTTGCACTTAGGACACACGGTTGTTTTGCGTAAAATTAAACAATTTCAAGAATTAGGACATCAAATTATATTAATTGTAGGAGGCGGAACTGCAATGATTGGTGATCCGTCTGGAAAATCAGATACAAGGCCGAGTCTTACAAAAGAGCAGGTTGAAGAAAATGCAAAAACATATTTTGAGCAAATTTCAAAAGTTGTTGATGTAAATAAAGCAGAAATAAGAAATAATACCGACTGGCTATTTAATTTAAATTTTGTTGATATGTTAAAACTTGCCTCAAAAGTAACGGTTGCTCAAATTATGACTAGAGATGATTTTGCCAAAAGATATGCGGAAAATCGACCGATATCGGTGCATGAATTTTTCTATCCCTTAATGCAGGCTTATGACAGTGTTGTTATTGACGCAGATATAGAACTTGGCGGAACGGATCAAAGATTTAACAATCTTTTAGGTCGCGAAATACAAACAGCATACGGAAAAGAACATCCTCAAATGGTAATGCTGCTTCCTTTACTTGAAGGAACAGACGGAATCGTTAAAATGTCAAAATCATTCCCGCAGCACTGTATTTCACTAACCGATACTCCAAATGATATGTACGGAAAATTAATGTCTATTTCAGACAACTTAATAGTTAAATACTTTGCACTGTTAACGGATATCTCAAACGAAGAATTAAAACAAGTGGAAGAACAATTAAAAACATCAAATCCGCGCGATTTAAAAATGAAGCTGGCATATACAATAACCCAAATGTATAACGGTAAAACGGCAGCAGATGAGGCGCAGGATAATTTTATAAAGGTTGTCCAAAATAAAGAAATACCTGATGATATTCCCGAAGTTAAAGTCACAAATGATATTTCTTTAATTGATTTTATTTCTGACTTTGATAAATCGTTAAGCAGAGGCGAAATAAAACGCCTTGCACAATCAGGAGCTTTAAAAATTAACTCGGAAAAGCAGGCTAATCCTAATTTCTTAATTACTGCTTCAATGCTTCCTGTTATAGTTCAATACGGGAAAAGAAAATACATAAAAGGTGTATAAATGCGGTTAATAAAAAAAATATTTTCGCAAGTAAAAGAAGATATAAAAACCATATACGAAAAAGACCCTGCAGCCGAAAATCTGCTTGAAGTTTTATTTTGTTACCCGGGGCTTCATGCTCTGATTATGCACAGGATTGCACATAAGCTC
>CANPWQ010000071.1 GCA_947584965.1 Candidatus Gastranaerophilales bacterium
GCCGTATTTGCGTTTTCAATAAGCCCTGACGCATTTGTTATTATTTCTTCAATACCTTCTTCGCCCAGCTTTTCATTTAATACGCTGTTTATATCTTTTGTTAATTTTCCCTTTATTACTACATTATTTTTTATTCTCGTTAACGATGGAGAATCGGGATAAATTATATCAACATACCCGCCTGTCTGCTTCTTCTGTATTCGTGCAGTTATGTTATCCGGCAATTTAATATCGTGAGGATGTATTTTTAATCTTAAATAAGTATTCGTATAATCTTTATCAGGGAATATCTTTGTTGTTCTGCCTATTTTAAATCCCTTATAATAAACATTCATCTGCCGTTCAAAAGGTTCTAAATCATTAAATTTTACAAGAATATTTAAATACGCAAGTTTTTGATAAGCAAACCACACTGCAATTACTGAAAGTATTATTAATATTATTATAACAAGTTTTCTCATATGAATATAAAACTAAATTCATATTTGAAAAACAATTATCCGACTGTTTATGACAATCGGGTAATAAATATACATAAATTATAATCTGCCAAGTTTAAATTTAATAAGTTTATTTATGAATCCTTGAGGGAAAGCCGATAACATCATTGCTAAATTAGATTTAATACCCACGCAATATGAGGGTTTTGGATTATTTTTTTCTACTATATGCAAAACTTTTAAAGCAACTTTTGAGACATCAATTCCGCTATTATTACTTTCAAGCGCATTTTTCTCCATTAATAATAAATCTTTAATATATTTTTCTCTTACAGTTTCATTTTGTTTTTCAAATAATTCCCTTGCATGTTTAACTGATTTATTCCAAATTGGAGTTTTAATAACAGCAGGCTTGACGGATATAACTTTTACCCTGTCTTTATTTTCAAGAGCAAAAGCATTAAACAGTATATCCATAGACCTTTTTGAAGCGCAATATGGAGAAATATAAGGGAAAATTCCCGACGAAGCCATTGAACTCATATTAATAATTTTACCGCCATGAAGCATAGGCAAAAATTTATAAAGCATTCTAAGCGGAGCAAATGTATTAACTTCAAACTGCTCTTTTATATTTTCTGCGGTTAACCCCTCAACAGGCCCTGCCACGGCTATTCCCGCATTATTTATTAAGACGTCCAGTTTATCAGTATTTTTAATTATAAACCAGAAAGCCTTATCGATACTTGACGATTTTGTAACATCAATATAAACACCTGTTATATTTTTATTCAGCTTTTCAAGCTGAATTTTATCAGACTTTTTTCTGACCCCTGCAAAAACCTTATGTCCGTTTTCAGCAAGAGTCTTTGCTATCTGCCTGCCTATCCCCGATGAAGCCCCCGTTATTAATATTGTTTGCTGTTTTTTCATAAACTTATTCTTATCACAAAATTTTGCTATAATCAATTTATGACACTAAAAAATAATTTTACCATAGGACGCAAGGGCGAATTAATTGCATCGGAATATCTGACAAAATGCGGTTATAAAATAATACAAACAAATTGGCATTACTCTAAAAATGCTGAAATAGATATTATTGCCGAAGAAAATAACTGCCTTGTTTTTGTTGAAGTTAAAACAAGGACTAATTTAAACTACGGACACCCCTTTGAAGCCATAAGTAAAAATAAAGTGCAAAAAATACGCTCTGCCATTTTAGCGTATCTTTCTCAATCAAACAAAAAGTACGCCTCTTACCGCTTTGACGGAATAGCAATTATCGGATTAAGTAATCCTAAAATTGAGCACTTGAAAAACTTAGGGCAATATTAGCACCAATCAGCTAAATCACCGCAGCATAATACTTTTTCAAGCTCGGGGATAACATCTGATAATGTCATTTCAAATGTTATAGGAGTAATTGATACTTTATTCCACCTTAGCGCATTTATGTCGGAATCATCATTTTCACACTGTTTTATTAACTCCCCTGCCATCCAGTAATAAACTTTCCCTCTGGGGTCAACTCTTTTATCGTATTCATCCGTGAACATCTTTCCGCCAAGCCTTGTTATCGCTACTCCTGCCAAATCATCAGGCATTAACCCCGGTACATTTATATTTAATATGGATTTTTTGGGGAAATTAAATTCTTTTACCTTGTGAACAAATTTTGCCATAAAACAAGCTACATTTTTAAATAATTCGGGTTCACAAGACATACTTGCAAGTGATACCGCTATGCTCGGATATCCCATCATAGCACCTTCCATTGCACAGCTTACCGTTCCCGAATATAAAATGTCACTTCCCAAATTCGGGCCATGGTTTATTCCCGATATAATTAAATCGGGCTTTTCATCATCATTAAGTATTGCATTAATGCCAATTTTTACACAGTCACCGGGGGTTCCGCTTGTTATCCATATTCTTTTTGCGCCGAATTTTGACTCCAATTCCTCAACCCTTATAGGAGTATGAAGCGTAAGTGAATGCCCCGCAGCGCTTCTTTCTCTATCGGGCGCTACAACATATACATCATGCTCTTTGCTTAATTCTATGGTCAGAGCTTTTATTCCCTCTGCCATAACTCCGTCATCATTTGATAATAATATCTTCATATAAACCCCTTTTTCTGTGTATATTTTTTAAATACCCGATAATATAATTTTTTTATCAATATCATCTCTTATTTGAACGGATTTTTCTCCGTTTGGCAGAATAATCTTTAACTTGCCCTCTGTCACCTTTTTATCGCCTCGCATTATATTATAAAATAATTCTTTATCAAAAACTTCCCTCATTTCAATTAGAAGTCCGTAACTCATTAAAAGATTAACAGCGCGCTCATAATATTCTTTTGTAACTGTATTCAATTTTAAAGCTAAATCAAAAACCATTTTTATCCCTATTGAAACAGCTTCGCCATGCGTATATTTTTTGTAATCAGTTATATTTTCTATTGCATGAGCATAAGTATGTCCTAAATTTAAAATAGCTCTTAAACCTTGCTCTTTTTCATCGGCATTAACAACGGCGCTTTTTAAGGCGCAGCATATTTTAATTAATTCACAAAGAATTTTGTTATCCCTGTTTAATATTTTCTCACGGTTATTTTCCAAAAATTCAAGGAAATTAAATTGTTCTCCCGCTCCGCAGTTATTTTCGATAAAGGCATACTTTAAAACTTCTCCGAGTCCTGTTTTATACTGTCTTTCATCCAAAGTCTTTAAAACTGCCGTATCCGATATAACTGCTTTAGGCTGATAAAAAGCGCCGAGCATATTTTTACCTGACTTGTGATTAACCGCAACTTTCCCGCCTACGGATGAGTCAACCTGCGCTAAAAGAGTAGTAGGGATTTGTATAAAATCTATTCCCCTGCGGTATATGGAAGCGGCAAATCCTGCCATATCGCCGATAACTCCACCGCCTAAAGCTATTATTGCGTCATTGCGCTCAAGTTTCATTTCAAGCGCTTTATCGGTAATTTTAACTATAGTTTCCATGTTTTTATATATTTCGCCGTCAGCAAGAACAATAAATTCCGAATTATTAAAATTTAAAAATTTTCCGTACAAAGAATAAACAGTTTC
>CANPWQ010000072.1 GCA_947584965.1 Candidatus Gastranaerophilales bacterium
CTGACAACTAAGTATAACGAAACCGCAAATTTAAGGCAGGATAAGCTGGATGTTGTTTTGGACTGGCTTGCTTGCGGGATTGACCCTGATAAATCGACGATATATTTTCAATCAAACGTATTGCAGATAGCGGAGCTTCATATATTATTAAGTATGATAACGCCAAATAACTGGGTAGAGCGCGACCCCACGTTAAAAGATATGGTTAAAATCTTAAAGAATAAAGACGGAGATACAAGCGAAAACTTACCGCAGTTAAGTTACGGGTTATTGGGATATCCCGTTTTAATGTCAGCCGATATTATGGCAATGAACGGGGCTGTTGTGCCTGTGGGGGTTGACCAATTGGCACATCTTGAAATCACGCGTGATATTGCAAGAAGATTTAATAATATTTATAAAACGGATTTATTTAATGAACCCATGCCGAAATTAACTCAAATTCCCTTGCTTATGGGAGTTGACGGGCAAAAAATGGGTAAGTCGTTCCATAATGATATTAAAATATCAGATGATGAGCAAACGACTGAAAAGAAAATAATGCAATGTATTACAGACAGAAGCCGCGCAAGAAAAGATGACCCGGGGCACCCTGACAAGTGCGAGGTCGCGTATAAATATTATGAAATTTTTGCGGACAGTGAAACCGTTAAGCAGGTAAACTGTGAATGTAAAGCAGGGCAAAGAGGTTGTGCGGATTGTAAGAGTCAATTAGGCAGAATTATTAACGAAAAATTTGCACCCATAAGGCAAAAACGTATTGAACTTGCAAAAGATACGGATAAAGTCCGTGATATTATACGTGATGGCGGTAAAAAAGGGGCAGCGGAGGCTGAAAAAACAATGGCAAAAGTCAGAGAGGCAGTAAATATATAAATGGGCAATAAAATCAAAGTATTAACAATATTCGGAACCCGCCCCGAGGCTATAAAAATGGCGCCTCTTGTTAAAGAAATCGAAAAAAATTCCGATTGTCTTGAAAGTATAGTCTGTGTAACCGCTCAGCACAGGCAGATTTTAGATCAGGTACTTGAACTGTTTAAAATAAAACCCGATTTTGACCTCGATATTATGAAAGATAACCAAAATTTGTGGTCGCTGACATCGGATGTACTTTTAAAAACAAAGGATGTAATTGAAAAAGTCAGCCCCGATATAGTTTTGGTGCATGGCGATACCACAACTTCAATGGCAGCAGCTTTAAGTGCTTTTTATGCAAAAGTGCCTGTCGGGCATGTTGAAGCAGGGCTTAGAACTTTTGATAAATATTATCCTTTCCCCGAGGAAATAAACAGAGTTTTTGTTGACAGCGTCTGCACGTACCATTTTGCCCCGACTGATAAATCCTGCGAGAACCTTATAAAATCGCAGATACCCAAAGAGCATATTTATAAAACGGGCAATACCGTAATTGACGCCCTGCTTTATACGGTTGAAAATGTTAAAGCCGATTTAAACGATATAGGTTTAAAAAATGATTTAAAAACAATTCTAATGACCTCGCACAGGCGCGAAAATTTCGGTGAACCGATAAAAAATATATGCAGAGCGGTTTTGGAGCTGGTTGAGAAAAATAAGGATATTCAAGTGGTTTATCCCGTTCATCCGAACCCAAATGTGCAAAAGCCTGTTTTTGAGCTTTTAGACGGAATTGACAGGATACATTTAATAAAGCCTTTAGAATATGCGCAGTTTTGCGCTTTAATGAAAAAATCGCATATTATTTTAACGGACTCAGGCGGAGTGCAAGAGGAAGCGCCGTCGCTCGGGAAGCCTGTATTAGTTTTAAGAGATACGACAGAACGCCCCGAAGCGGTTGAATACGGCACTGTAAAACTCGTTGGTACTGATAAAAATAAAATAATTTCAACAGTTCAATTACTGCTTGATGATACAACAGAATATAAACGCATGTCAGAAGCCGTAAATCCGTATGGTGACGGTCTTGCTTCAAAACGTATAGTTGAAGTATTAAGGAAAATTAAATAAATTTTTAAACCTTTTCAAACATTAAAACTGCATTATGACCGCCAAAGCCGAATGAGTTTGATAATGCAATTTTAACGTCTTTTTTCTTTGATTTATTAGCTACATAATCCAAATCGGCAGCCTCGGGGTCTAAATTAATGAGGTTAATTGTAGGCGGAACTATACCCTCTACTATTGTTTTAACTGCAACAATAGCTTCCGTAGAACCTGCCGCGCCCAACATGTGACCTGTCATAGATTTTGTTGAGCTTACGCAGAGGTTTGTATTAGCTTTTCTGTCGCCGAATATTCTTGCAACCGTGTTGGACTCTGCCAAGTCGCCTAAATGAGTGCTGGTTCCGTGCATATTTATATAATCAACATCTTTAGGCTGCTTGTTTGTTTCTTTTAAGCAGTTGCGAATAGCGAGTTCCGCTCCTCTGCCCTCGGGGTCCGGAGCTACCATATCATAAGCGTCGGAGCTTTGTCCGTAGCCTGTTATTTCGGCATAAATTCTTGCTCCGCGCGCAAGTGCGTGTTCTCTTTCTTCAAGTATTAAAACCGCTCCGCCCTCAGATAGTACAAATCCGTCACGGTCTTTGTCATAAGGTCTTGATACTTCTTTTGGCGGTCTTGTACTTTTTGAAAGTGTTCTAGCACTTGTAAATGCACCTATTCCAAAGTCGCAAACGCTTGATTCCGCACCGCCTGCAAACATTATATCAGCGTCACCGTATTGTATTGTTCGGCAGCAGTCGCCGACCGAATGTGCACCTGTTGCGCACGCTGATAATACCGCTTTACTCGGGCCTCTTAATCCGAATTTAATGGAAACTTTGCCCGATGCCATATTTGCTATCATCATAGGAACGGTAAACGGAGAGCATTTATGGAACCCTCTTTTCATCATATCTTCATAACCCGTTGTAACAACAACCAGTCCGCCTGCTGCGGTTGATACTATTGTTCCTATTCTTGTTAAATCTTCTTTTGTTAAGTCCAGTTTTGAATCTTTATATGCTTCTTCTGCCGCAATAAGAGCATAAATTATACTTTTATCAAGTCTTTTAGCTTCTTTAGGGTCAATATATGCTTCTACATTGATGTCATCGGGTACTTGTCCCGCTACTTTTACAAGATGTTTTTCTTTATCAAGTTTATGTTCCTTTATTCCGCTAATTCCGTTTATAAGGTTTGTCCATAACTTATCTACACCTATGCCGTAAGGTGTTACACATCCCATTCCTGTAACTACTACGCGTCTTTTTGACATCTTTTTTCCTCCGCGGGCAGAACTTTCCCTAACTATCCTAATTATTCCATTAAAATTTTATTCCGAAAAAAGGAGAAAATCAATATTATAAATACAAAAAGAAAGCAGTGTTCACTGCTTTCTTTTTGTTGTTGGAAATATCATTAGTTCTTAGCTATGTATTTTTTTTCGCCTGTGGAGTTAGCGTGTTTAGGTTCGGCATTACCCAAAGTC
>CANPWQ010000073.1 GCA_947584965.1 Candidatus Gastranaerophilales bacterium
AAAACATTTAACAGTTATCTTTCAAACAAACCAAGCCAAAAGGTAATTATAAATTCTGACTGCAAAGGCAATAAAGAGTTTATGAAATTATATCCAAATTACAATTACATAACTTTTTCGCTTAATTCGGGCGATTACTGTGCAAAAAATATTACATACAAACAGCTTGGCAGTGAATTTGACATAATGTATAAAGGAGCCGAAAAGGCGCATATAACCTTAAGTGTTCCGGGTGAGCATAATGTATATGACGCGTTGGCGGTATATTCCGCATTAAATGAAGCGGGAATTGATATTAATAAATATTTAAAATATTTTGAAACATTTAGCGGAATGGGGAGAAGATTTCAAAAAGTATGTGAATTTAACGGAATTACAATATATGACGATTATGCACATCACCCAAACGAAATAAAAACAACATTATCGGGTGCAAAAAAATCATTAAACGAGAATAATAAAATAATTGCAATATTCCAGCCTCACAGATACAGCAGATTAAAAGGCTTATGGAACGAATTTAAAACAGCATTTAATCAAGCGGACACATTAATTATTACGGATGTATATTCAGCAGGCGAAAACGAAATAGAAGGTATAAATTCAAAGAAATTTTACGAAGAAATTAACCATTCAAACGTAATTTATGCTTCAGGCTCAATGGAAGAATGCGCAAGAAAAATATATCCCATACTTAAAAAAAATGATATAGTAATAACATTAGGAGCCGGAACAATAACAAAACTCGGCGGATTACTTAACGAAGAACAAAAAAAGGTTCACAGTCTTGACTGAAATATACGAAAATTATGAAGTAAAGGGAGAGTGTACGTTTAAAATCGGAGGACAGCTTAAAAAGGCAGCGTTTCCGAATAATCTTGATGATTTTATTGAATTAATAAAATCAAAAGACTACGATATGGTGCTGGGAAACTGCTCAAACGTACTTTTTAGTTCTGATTACATAGATAAAAAAATTATTTTTACTAAAAAGCTGAAAGATTATGAAATATTAAATAACACGGTAAAAGCCCAATGCGGAGTAAGAGGGCCGTTATTATCAAAAGAATGCGCAAATCACTCATTAAGCGGATTTGAATTTTTAATCGGATTTCCGGGAAGTATAGGCGGTATGGTATATATGAACGCTTCCGCTCACAATCAAGCGATATCAGATACTTTTGAAATTGCGAAAGTATACGATATAAATGCCGATAAAACAATTTATTTAACTAAAAAAGAAATGAATTTCGGCTACAGAAAGTCAATATTACAAACAAACCATTGCATACTTCTTGAAGCAGAATTTAATTTAAAATCTGGTAACAAAGAAAATATTGAAGAATTAATGCAAAGAAATATTGAGTTCAGGAAACAAAGGCACCCCTCATTAAGCACGGGAAACGCAGGCAGTGTATTTAGAAATCCTCAAAATGACTCGGCAGGCAGGCTTCTTGATTTGTGCGGAATGAGAGGAACTAAAGAGGGCGGAGCCTGTGTATTTGAAAATCACGCAAATTTTATATTAAACAAAGATAATGCAACATCAATGGATGTAATAAACTTAATGTATAAAATGTATAAAAAGGTTAAAGAAAAATATACAATAGAACTACATCCCGAAATAATATATATAGGCAATACAGGAACGAAAGAGCAGAAATTATGGGAAGAGATGAAATAAAAAAATTTTCTGAAAATACAAAAATCGGAGTACTTTGCGGCGGTTTATCAAGCGAAAAAGAAGTATCGCTCCGCTCGGGCAAAAATGTATATGAAGCCTTAAAAAGACTTGGTTATAAAAATGCCGAAATGATAATTGTGGATGAAAACATTTCAGAAAAGCTAAAAGAAAGTAAAATTGAAGTTGCGTATAACGCCTTGCACGGGAAATACGGTGAAGACGGCTGTGTGCAAGGTATACTTGAAATTCATAAAATAGAATACACAGGCTGCGGAGTAATGTCGAGCGCAATAACAATGAATAAAGAATATACAAAAAGAATATTATCGACTAATAAAAATATAATTATGGCGAAATCGGCATTTATACAAAAAGGCGATGACATTTATGAAAAAACAAAGAATTTAAAATATCCTTTATTTATAAAGCCCGTAAGCGAGGGTTCAAGTTTTGGAATGAGTAAAGTTAATAAAAAAGAGGAATTAAAGTCAGCGTATGAAACAGCTATAAAATATAATGATGATGTACTGGCTGAAGAATTTGTTGACGGATTTTTTGTAACAGTCGGAGTATTAGAAAAAGACAATAAAGCCTTTGCGACGGAAATTCTTGAAATACGCCCGAAAACGGAATGGTACGATTTTGAAGCAAAGTACACAAGCGGTATGAGTGAATTTATAGTACCGGCAAGGTTAAGCAAAGAAGTCACTGACAGAGTAAAAACAATGGCAATAGAAGCATTTAAAACCGCAGGGTGCCGCAGCGTATCAAGAATAGACTTTATGATGAAAGATAATATACCATATTTATTGGAAATAAATACAAGCCCCGGAATGACTGATGTAAGCGATTTGCCCGCACAGGCAAAAGCAATGGGTATAAGTTATGATGATTTGGTATTACTGATACTAAACAGCGCAGGACTAAACAAATAAATGGATGAAAAATATACGGTAGTAAGAAAAATGAAGCAGGAAAAACTCCGCAGAAAAGTAAGACGCGGAGAGATTGCAATGCGCAGATTATATAAACTGTTTCGGTTTATTACTGTATTAATTTTATTCTACTGTATATACAGATTAGCATTTGTTCATTACTGGTATTTCCCAAAAGATATGTATACAAAGAATACCGACAAATACATAGAAATACTCGGAAATAACATAGTACCAAAATCAAAAATAATAAATGAAATAAAAAAATTGCCTGTTGAAAAAAAACCGATATATATGATAAATCCGACAGAAGCAGCGAAAGCGCTTGAAAAACTTGCACCCGTTAAAAGTGCTTACGTAAGAAGATTTTGGTTTCC
>CANPWQ010000074.1 GCA_947584965.1 Candidatus Gastranaerophilales bacterium
CAAAAAATACGCCTGGCGCGATTCGAACGCGCGACCCACTGCTTAGAAGGCAGTTGCTCTATCCAGCTGAGCTACAGACGCTTATATGTTTATTAAATCATATAAATTTTTTATTTCAATATTTTTTTAATTGTTACAAATGTAAATTTATTAAAATTTTTAGCAATTTTTGCACATTTTTTTACTTTATATAAGTAATTAGGAGAAACATGTATTATGGGAATTAGTCCTTTAGACTTCAAAAATCAATACTTCGGCGGACTTACATCAGGTTCGCATGGTGTTGAACGTTTTGGCGGAAACAGTTCGGGACACAATGGTTATCCCGGTACTGAAAGCGTTTCCGGAGTTGACAGAGGGATATTTGCAACACCGACGCAAACTGCAAGCGCATCTAATGTTAATGCAAGCTCTGATGTTGTAAACAGAATAGGCAGAATTAACGGTGAAATATCGCCTGCTATGCAAAGCTCAACTTTGGCAAATCGTCTTGATATTATGGCTTAATATTTGATTAAATCTTTTATTTTTACTATAATTACAGTATGAAGAATCTGTATAATATTGATGATTGGTCAGATGTTTCATATCTGCGTCTGGGTGAAATTTTAATGGAATCCGGCAAGATTAATCTTATGCATCTTTCCATGGTTCTTGATATACAGAGGTTTCAAAAAATGCCTTTCGGGGAAATCCTGGTTTCTATGAAAGTTATCAACGAAAATGACTTAAAACAGGCATTAATTGTTCAAAAATTCATACAGAAAAGATGTAAAAATGAATAGGTTTATCGTAAGATTATTACTCGTTTTTTCGGCATTAATGTTAATGCACTGTTCTTATGCACAAACACTTGAGTTCGCTCAAGTCGGCGATGTTCACTACACTTTAGAAAACGAAGATTTAGACAAAAATTTATATTTTTTAGCCCTTTCTCTTAAAAAGAAATCACCTGAATTTGTTGTCTTTCTTGGCGATAATGTTAATCGTTCAAAAGAAGAAGATGTTATCGGTTTTATGAGGGCTGTTTATCCTATTAGAACACCGTACTATCTTGCTTTTGGAGATAACGATGCTCACAGTTTTGCCGGTCTTGAAAAATCTATTTATCTGGATATAGTTTCAGCATTTAACAAAAATCAGGATGAGAAAAAAAAATATTATTACTTTAAACCAAACAGTGATTTTATCTGCGTTGTGTTGGATGATACATCTGATTTCGCCCAATCAAAACACGGTGAAATTCCTCAAGAACAGCTTGATTGGCTTGAAAAACTTTTAATTAAATACCCCAAAAAACTTTTTATTATTTTTCATCACTGTCCGATTATGCCGCCCAGAGATGACTATAAGTTATCAATGATTAATTCCGATAAATATAAAAATTTACTAAAAAAATATAAAAATATACTTATGGTATCTACGGGGCATTATCACCAATCAGCAGTTCAAGAGGATGAAAACGGAGTAAGGCATATTAGCGCACCTGCGTTTAAAGATATACCTCACTCGTATCAATTAATTAAAATTAATTATGATGAAAATTCATATAAATCACCTAAAGACGTTGAAATTACCGTTAGCAAAGTTAAAGTTTAACCCTACTTCGAATTTTTATAAATGTAATTTCTGGCACAATCAAACATTGCAAGCCCGAGTCCTTGATTGTTTTCAAAATTAAATCCGCCTGCTTGAAGCACCTGCTTTAATCTCATCTCCCAAAAATCATACATTTCTTCTTTTGACACATCAAGAACCTGCGCTATCATGCTTATATCTTCCCAATCCAAAGGTATAGGTCTTGCGCCTCTTAGAATATCAACTATTGTTAACCTTTGTTTTCTGGGAAATGATTTTAAAAATTGCACGGTAGACATCTTTTTTTCTTTTTGTTTTTCTCTTATAAATTCTGTCGTTTCGTCTACTATAATAGGGTCTTGAGGGATTTTATATTCGGTGAATTCCTCCGGTGATATATCCATGACAGTAGCTATTCTTTCTAAAGTAGTGCTGCGCGTTGAAAACGGTATTGTTTCATCAATTAAATTGTAAACATAAGAAAGAGTTACTCCTATCATTTGTGCAAAATCTTTTTTATGTAAATTTGTGTTTTCCAAAAAATTATAAAGCATTTCACTGCTTTTCATTGTCATTAGTGTATCTTTTTTATTTGCCATCTGAAATCTCCCTATTTTTATTTAATAATCAGTCATAACTTTAACTTTTTAATTGGTAAGTAGAATAAAAATGTGGGATAATTTTTTTAAAAAGGACAGGCATGCCATGAAACTAATTATATGTTTGGGTAATCCCAGATTAAAATATTCAAAGACAAGACATAATACTGGATTTATGTTTGCTGATAAACTTGCACAAACTATAAATGCGGAATTTAAAACGGAAAACAAATTTAAATCCGAAATCGCAAAAGGAATATATAAAGATGAAGCTCTTTGGATTGTAAAACCTCAAACATTTATGAATTTATCGGGAGAAGCACTCCTTGCCATTAATAACTTTTATAAAACAGATATTAAAGATTTGTTTGTTGTATATGATGATATATCTTTGGATATAGGAAAAATACGAATAAGACCTAAAGGCTCAGACGGCGGGCATAACGGGATAAAATCAATAATAAAATACGCAGGCTCCGATATTTTTAACAGGTTGAAAATCGGTATAGGTCCTCAACCGTCATATATGAAATCAGAAGATTATGTTTT